>NZ_JASKYT010000515.1:0-4984 GCF_041028275.1 Streptomyces sp. PU-14G | reverse complement strand
CCCCGGCGAGACGGCCCCACCATCTGAGGAGACGGCCCCACCCCTCGGAGAGGCGACCTCAACCGGTGCGGAGCCGCCGCCCTCCGCCGAGCTGTTCGACGGATTGGAGGCGCTGCCCGAACCCCTCACCCGCACCCGTCCTCTCGTCGAGCGGCCCGTGCCGGGGCCGGAGACGTGGGCCATGCCGCGCGCGGAGGCCATCGCGGCAGCCCGCGAGGCCGTCCACCGGAGCCGGGACCGCCTGCATCCGCCAAGTCCGGACAGGGGCCGCGAATGGCGCGCGGACGACCGGGTCGGCGAGGCGGGCCGGTCGCCGGGCCCCGAGCCCCGCCGAGGCGCGGAGCCAGAGCCCCGAATGAGCAGGTCGCGGGGAGGAGGGGCGCCACACCTCCTCCCCGCCACGCGGCAGCGCGAGGAGGAGGACGAGGAGCCCGGACCGGGGGACGGCTCCGAGCCGGGGAGGGTGGGAGGCGGGTTCTTCGTCGAGCAGGAAGGCGAGCGCGGAACGCGGACGCGGCTGCCCTTGCGGGAACGCTGGGGGCTCGCTTTGGAGGACCGGCTGCCGACCTGGCTGCGGCTGCGCTGCGGAATCGAGCCGAAGACGCTGGTGGCGCTCTCGCTGGTGCTGCTGGTCGCGGTGGGGTTCGCGGTGCACCACTTCTGGACGGGACGTCCCCAGGGGGTCGCCGTCCCGAGCGCGGAAAGCGCCCCGGCAGGGGACCCCACCGCGCGTCCACCGGGCGGCGGTTCCCCGGCGCCGGGGTCCGGTGGAGTGCCGGCGGCCTCCAGCAGCGCGTCGCCGGGCAAGCGGCTCGTGGTGGACGTCTCCGGAAAGGTGCGCGATCCCGGGATCCACCGCCTGCCGGCGGGGTCGCGGGTGACCGACGCGCTGGAGGCGGCGGGCGGGCTCCGCAAGGGAGCCGACACGAGCGGGCTGAACCGTGCGCGGCTGCTGGTGGACGGGGAGCAGATCGTGGTGGGGAAGCCCGGCAAGGGCGGGGCCGCCGCGCCGCCGGGTGCCGCCGGGGGCGGCGGCGCGTCCACCGGGGCCGCGAGCGGCGGGCCCGCGGCGCCGATCAGCCTGAGCGCGGCCACCCCGGAGCAGTTGGAGACGCTTCCGGGGGTCGGGCCCGTGCTGGCCCAGCACATCGTGGACTACCGCACGGAGCACGGCGGCTTCACGTCGGTCGATCAACTCAAGGAAGTGAACGGCATCGGCGAGAAGCGGTTCGCGGACATCAAGCCCAAGGTCACACCGTGAGCCGCCGGCGGACGGCGGCTTCGGGCGTGCTTCCGTCCGACGACCGGCCGGGCGAAGCGGAAGCGGGCGCAACACCGGAGGAACCACGGGACTTACGACTGGTCGGACCCGCACTGGCGGCCTGGGCGGCGGCTGCCGGAGCACTGGGCGTCTCGGGAACTCAGGCGGCGATCGGTGTTGTGTTGAGCGGCCTGGCCGGGGTCGCGCTGGTGGCCCTCGCGCTGCGGGGCGGCAGGAGTGCAGCAGTGGCCCCCACTGCGCGGGCCGCCACCCCACCCGGCAGCGGCAGCAGGACGGCCCCCGGAGCCGCACCCCGGCCCACGCTCGGCCCCGGGGTCACGCTCGGTCCCGGGCCCACGCTCGGTCCCGGGGTCACGCTCGGGACCGGGCCCACGCCCGGGACCGGAGCCGCCCTCGGGCCCCGGGCCGCGTACGGGCCCGGGGCCGCGTACGGGCCCGGGGCCGCGTACGGGCCCGGGGCCGCGCACGGGCCCGGGGCCACCCACAGGCTGGGGGCCGCCCACGGAGCCGGGACCGCCATCGGGGCCGTTCCCGGCGTCGGGGAGAGGGCGGCTGGTGGGACCGCACCGGAAGCGGAGGCCGGCTCGGCCTCCGTGCCCCCGGGGCCGCCCCGGGCAACCGCGCCCCGACGCGACACCGGCAGCCGCCATGGGAGGCGGCACGGGGCGCGGAAGCGGGCTCTGCTTCTCGGCGCGGCGGTCAGCCTTCTGTGCGGTGCTGCCGCGGGCGGCAGCGCCGCACTGCACGCAGCCGACCTGCGCAGGGGGCCGTTGCCCGAGCTGGCCGAAAGGCACGCGGAGGCGACCGTCGAGGTCACCGTCACGGAAGATCCCCGGGTGACCCGGCCTCGGGTGTGGGGAGCACAGCAGGCGCCCGGTGTCGTCGTGGTTCCGGCGGAGGCGGTCGCCCTCGTGGCCGGGGACGGCGCCAGGACGCGGCTGCGCACACCGGTACTGCTGCTGGTCAGGCTGGACGGGCAGGAGGGCGGCAGCCGCGGCCGGGCGGCAGGGAAGGTGAGGGGCAAGGACACGAAAGGCGGCGCGGAAGCGGTAACAAGCGGCAAGGGCGCGGTAAGCGGAGAAGAGGGGCGGGCGCAGGCGCTGGCGACCAGCGGCCAGAGCCACGGCCACGGCCAAGCGACATCGAGCGACCACGCAGCGAACGCCCCGACCTCCCGTACCGCCTGGTTGCGGCTGTTGCCCTCAACCCGGCTCCGCGTGCATGGCGACCTCGTGCCGCCCGACACCGACCGGCGAGGTGGCGGGGACATCGCCGCGGTGCTGCGGGCCGGCCCCGGTCCGCCGGAGGTCGTCGTGCGACCGAAAGCCGTGCAGCGTGCCGCGGGCCGGCTCCGTGCCGGGTTGCGGAGCGCCGTCGCCGATCTGGACGAGGACGCCCGGGCATTGTTGCCGGGCCTGGTGGTCGGCGACACCTCCGGGCTGAGCCGGGAGCTGGAGGAGGCCTTCCGCGCCACGGACATGACGCATCTCCTCGCCGTGAGCGGGGCGAACCTGTCGATCCTGCTGGTCCTGCTCATCGGTCCGCCGGGTCTCGCACACCGGGCGGAGCGGCGGGGGCTCGCGCCCCGGATCGGGCTGCCGCTGCGGACCACGGCGGTGGTCGCGGCCTTGCTGACGCTCGGCTTCGTCGTGGTGTGCAGACCGGAGCCGAGTGTGCTGCGGGCGGCGGCCTGCGGGCTGATCACGGTCTGGGCGATCGGCACGGGACGGCGGCGCTCGCTGTTGCCCGCCCTTGCCGCGGCGGTACTGGTGCTGGTCTTCTACGACCCCTGGCTGGCGCGGGACTTCGGTTTCCTGCTCTCCGTCCTGGCCACCGCCTCCCTGCTGACGGTGGCGCCCCGCTGGTCCGCGGCCCTGCGCAGGCGAGGGTGCCCGGGCCGGCTGGCGGAAGCCCTGGCCGCGGCAGCCGCGGCGCAGGCGGCGTGTGCTCCGGTGGTCGCGGTGCTGGCGGCACACGTGAGCCTGGTGGCGGTGCCGTGCAACCTGCTGGCGGAGTTCGCGGTCGCGCCGGCCACCGTGCTCGGGTTCGCCGCGCTGGTGGCCGCGCCGCTCGCGATACCGGTGGCGAAGTGGCTGGCGTGGCTGGCGAGCTGGCCGGTGGAGGCCATCGCGGGCATCGCACGGACGGGTGCGGGGCTGCCCGGCGCGGAGATCGGCTGGCCCGGGTCCTGGCCGGGTGCGCTGGGGCTCGCGGCGCTGCTGGGCGGGCTGTGCCTGGTGGCGGCCCGGCTGCGGCTGCCGTACCGGCCGTGGTGGTGTGCCGCGTGTGTGCTCGCTCTGCTGGTGGCGGTCGTGCGGCCGGTGCCGCTGGTCCGGCCGTTCACGGGATGGCCGCCGGCGGGGTGGCGGATGGTCGCGTGCGATGTGGGCCAAGGCGACGCGCTGGTGCTGGCCGTGGACGCGGAGCGCGGTGGTGCGGGGGGAGCCGTCGTGGTGGACGCGGGCCCCGATCCCGCAGCGGTCGACCGGTGTCTGAGCCGGCTCGGTGTGACGTCGGTGCCGCTGGTCGTACTGACGCACTTCCACGCCGATCATGTGGCGGGCCTGACGGGGGTGTTGCGGGACAGGGAAGTGGGAGCCGTCGAGACGACGGGGCTGGCGCGGCCCCCTGGCCAGGCGGAGTTCGTGCGGGAGGCGGCTCGGCGGGCGGGGGTTCCGGTGCTCATCGCCCGGGCAGGGGAGCGGCGCAGGGTCAAAGACCTGCGGTGGGAGGTGGTGTGGCCCCGGCAGGCCGCGCCGAACGGTGTGCCGGACAGCGGTGGCGGGAGCGGCGTGCCCGGCGGCAGTGGCGAGGCGGGCGGAGAGGGCGGGGAAGGCGCCAACGACGCGAGCGTCACGCTGCTCGTCCGCACGGCAGGCCTCAGCCTGTTCCTGCCCGGCGACCTGGAGCCGGAAGCGCAGCAGGGTTTGCTGGCGCTGCGGCCCGATCTGCCGCGGGCGGACGTGTTGAAGGTGGCGCACCACGGCTCGCGTTTCCAGGATCCCGAGCTGCTGCGGCGGCTGCGCCCACGGGTGGCCCTCGTCTCGGCGGGGCGGGACAACCCCTACGGGCATCCGGCCCCCGAGACGCTGGATGCGCTGGCCGCCGCGGGAGCCTTGGTCGCGCGGACGGATCGGCACGGGGCCCTGGCGCTGGTGCGGCGCCCCGACGGCACCCCTGCCGTGGTCACCCGGCGGGGCGGTCTGGCCGCGCCCGGAGGCGCCCCGGGGCACTCGGCGGCATCGGAGCACGGCGAGCGTGCCGGGCGCCTCCCGCTGGCCGCACCGCCCCGGGCCGACCGCCTCGGTCGGGGCGGCGCGACCGCGTGGAACGGACGGCTCAGTCGCTCTCCAGCCAGCCTTCGTGTTCCTCCGCGAGGGAGGCCAGGAGGGCGGGGTCGTAGGCGGCGTGCGGGTCTTCGAGGACGACCAGCCACTGTGCGTCCTCGGCGTCGTCCTCCCCGGCGAGGGCGTCGCGGACCAGTTCGGGCTCCTCGGCGAGACCGAGCCGCAGCTCCAGCTGCCCGGCCACCTCCTCGGCCGCGTCCCTGTCGGGCAGTACCAGTACATGCCGTACGTCGCTCACCGGGGCATTCTCCCAACGGAGCGGCCCGCCCGGGTCGGCTGGGGGCTCCTCGTGACCGCCAGGCGGGATGCGCGGCGCCGAGTGCTGCGAGTGAGCCGAACCTGCTCCCCTTCCCGT
>NZ_JASKYT010000514.1:0-3538 GCF_041028275.1 Streptomyces sp. PU-14G | reverse complement strand
GGCGGTTCTTGGTGCCGCCCCCGCGCAGGGCGAGAGGCCCGCACGGCGCGGCGGCGGCACCAAGAACCGCCAGGCCCCGCCCTCTTCGACCGCCACGTCCTCAGCGTCATCGCGCCGCGGACGCGCGGCCCGCCGGCCCAGCGGGCGTGCCCCCAACAGGCCGCCCCCGCGCAGGGCGAGAGGCCCGCACGGCGCGGCGGCGGCACCAAGAACCGCCAGGCCCCGCCCTCTTCGACCGCCACGTCCTCAGCGTCATCGCGCCGCGGACGCGCGGCCCGCCGGCCCAGCGGGCGTGAGCGCCACGACGAGAAGATCACCGTCTACGTCTCGGCCGAAGAGCTGATGGACCTCGAACACGCGCGGTTGGTACTGCGCGGCGAACACGGGCTCGCCGTCGACCGCGGCCGCATCGTCCGCGAGGCGGTCGCCGTGGTCCTCGCCGACCTCGAATCCCGCGGAGACGCGAGCATTCTCGTACGGCGGTTGCGCGGGCGCTGACCTGCTTGCCAGTACGCTGCCTGCGATGCCCCCACCGACTCCTGACGAAGCGCTCCGCAGCCGGGGCCCCCGCCGACCGCTGGGGCGGGGGCCCGCAGCGGCGCACGAACCGGAGCCGGACGCCGCCGCCGAAGACGGGCCGGACACGGCCACGGAGCCGGCGGCCGTCGGGGAGCCGGAGCCTGAGCCGGAAACGGCGGGCGAGGGGGAGGCCGACGACGGCCGGTTCCGCGTCGTCCTGGACAACTTCGAGGGCCCCTTCGACCTCCTTCTCCAACTCATCTCCAAGCACAAACTGGACGTCACCGAAGTCGCGCTCTCCAAGGTCACCGACGAGTTCATGGCGCACATCCGCGCCATGGGGCCCGCGTGGGACCTCGACCAGACCACCGAGTTCCTCGTCGTCGCCGCCACCCTGCTCGACCTGAAGGCCGCACGGCTGCTGCCGCAGGCCGAAGTCGAGGACGAGGCGGACCTAGCGCTGCTGGAGGCCCGCGACCTGCTCTTCGCCCGGCTGCTCCAGTACCGCGCCTACAAGGAGATCGCCACCATCTTCGCGGGCCGCCTGGAGACGGAGGCCCGGCGCTTCCCCCGCACGGTGGGGCTGGAGCCGCACCACGCCGAGCTGCTGCCCGAAGTGGCGCTCAGCGTCGGCCCCGAGGGCTTCGCCAGGCTGGCGGTCAAGGCGATGCGGCCCAAGCCGAAACCGCAGGTGTACGTGGAGCACATCCACGCGCCCCTCGTCAGCGTCCGCGAGCAGGCCGAGGTGGTCGTCGCGCGACTGCGGGAGCGGGGCGAGGCCAGCTTCCAGGAGCTGACCGAGGACACCACCGACACCCTCACCGTCGTCGCCCGCTTCCTCGCGCTGCTGGAGCTCTACCGCGAGCGGGCCGTCGAACTGGACCAGGACGAGGCGCTGGGCGCGCTGCTCGTACGGTGGAGCGGCACGGTCGACACCGCGCCCGTGGTGACCGACGAGTTCGACCAGGAGCCGGGAGCGCGCAGGCAGGAGCCAGAGGAGCACAGGAATGAGTGACACAGCAGCCGGCACGGCCGAGGAGAGCTACGAGGTACAGGAGGCCGATGTCTCCCCGGCCGCGGCGCGCGCGGGCACCGAGCCGCCCGCCGGAGACCTTCAGGTCGCTCAGCTGGAGCTGAAACCCGCCCTGGAGGCGGTCCTCATGGTCGTGGACGAACCCGCCACCGCCGAGCACCTGGCCAAGGTGCTCCAGCGGCGCCCCCGCGAGGTCTCCGACGCCCTGCGCGAGCTGGCCGACGAGTACACCGTCCAGGGGCGCGGCTTCGAGCTGCGACTGGTCGCCGGTGGTTGGCGCTTCTCCACGCGCGGTGACTACGCGGACGCGGTCGAGCGTTTCGTGCTCGACGGCCAGCAGGCGCGGCTGACCCAGGCCGCGCTCGAGACCCTCGCCGTCGTCGCCTACCGGCAGCCGGTCAGCCGCTCCCGCGTCTCGGCGGTACGCGGCGTGAACTGCGACGGCGTCATGCGTACGCTGCTCCAGCGCGGTCTCGTGGAGGAGGCGGGCACGGAACCCGAGACAGGTGCGATCCTTTACAGGACGACGCATTACTTTCTGGAGCGGATGGGCCTGCGCGGCCTGGACGAGCTTCCGGAGCTGGCGCCCTTCCTTCCGGAGGCGGAGGCCGTGGAGGGGGAGACCCCAGAAGGCATGCCGTCGTTCGACGTAGACGATCCTTCCCCCGAGCCCCAGACGGAACATTGATGCGAAGCAGCGGCAGGAACACCGACGGTAACCGAGGCGGCAAACAGGGCGGCGCGGGCCGCGGCGGCCAGGGCACCCCACGCGGCGGCGCCCCGCGCGGCGGCGCCCCGCGCGGCCAGGGCGGCGGCCAGCGGGGCCGGGACCAGCAGTCCCGCCAGCCCCGCCCCGAGGAGCGCCGCTACACCCAGACCGGCGGCAGCCGCCCGAGCGGCGACGGCCGACCGAGCGGCGACGGCCGCAGCGGCGCCAAGTCCCAAGGCGCCCAGAAGCCCCGAGGCGGCCAGAAGCCCCGAGGCGGCCAGACCGGCCGTGGCGGTCAAAGCGGTGGCAACATCCGCAAGAACGTCACCAAGAGCGGCGCCCCCAAGGCACGCGACCGCAAAGCCTCGGCGCCCGCACGCCCCCGCGAGTACGAGGCGCAGATCGAGGAGCGCAACCGCGCCCGGCACAGCAAGCCCGCCGTCAAGCTCCCCAAGACCTTCGGCGAGCAGGAAGGCGAGCGCCTCCAGAAGGTGCTCGCCCGCGCCGGTATGGGCTCCCGCCGGGCCTGCGAGGAACTGGTCGACCAGGCCAGGGTCGAGGTCAACGGCAAGATCGTCGTCGAGCAGGGGCTGCGCGTCGACCCGGAGAAGGACGAGATCAAGGTCGACGGGCTGACCATCGCCACCCAGTCCTACGTCTTCTTCGCTCTGAACAAACCGGCCGGCGTCGTCGCCTCCATGGAGGACCCCGAAGGCCGCCAGTGCCTGGGCGACTACGTCCAGAACCGCGAGACCCGGCTCTTCCACGTCGGCAGGCTGGACACCGAGACCGAGGGGCTGATCCTGCTCACCAACCACGGTGAGCTGGCCCACCGCCTCACCCACCCGCGCTACGGCGTGACGAAGACCTACCTGGCCGCCATCCAGGGCCCGCTGCCGCGGGAACTGGGCAAGCAGCTCAAGGACGGCATCCGGCTGGACGACGGGTACGCGCGCGCCGACCACTTCCGCGTGGTCGAGAACCACGGCAAGAACTACCTCGTGGAGGTCGCCCTCCACGAGGGCCGTAAGCACATCGTGCGGCGCATGCTCGCCGAAGCCGGCTTCCCCGTCGAGAAACTCGTCCGCACCCGCTTCGGCCCCATCGCGCTGGGCGACCAGAAGTCCGGCTGGCTCCGCCGCATGACCAACACGGAGGTCGGCATGCTCATGAACGAGGTAGACCTCTAAAGCCCCGCTCCGAGCCCCTCTCACCCCAGAGAGCACCCACACATACCCCGGGGGCTCCTAGGGGGGCGAAGCCCCCGTAGCGGGGGG
>NZ_JASKYT010000513.1:0-4715 GCF_041028275.1 Streptomyces sp. PU-14G | reverse complement strand
GGCCCCGAGCACCCCGGCTACGCCGCTCCTTGCCGAAAAGGAGAACGACCCGAAGGGGGTACGAACGACATGTCCCAGCAAGCTCTCACACCCGACACGGCGGCACGGCGGCTGGCCCTGCGGCTCGCTGTCGCGACGCTCGGCCGGTGGACCGACCGGGCCAGACGCGCGGCGGCCCAGCGGCCTCCCGACCGGGTCGGGACCCCCGGCCGGGTACGGCGGCACACCGAAGCGGCCAGTGACAGGGCCTCCGATCCGGCGGCTCGGCGGTCCGCGCGAGCTGTCCCGCTTCCCGACGCGGCCAGGGAGCCCGCCCACGCGGCACAGCGCCCCGTGGAAGACCGGCCCTCGGACGCGGCCCCGGCGCGCCCCGCCGACCGGGCGCGCCGGTCCACCGACCACGCAGACCCCGCCTGCTCCGGACCCCCCACCGCGCCCGTCGACCATCCGGGCGACCCGGGCATCCCCGTCCTGGCGCGGCTGGTGGCCGCCATGGGGGACGCCGAGGCCGCGGCGGTCGCGGCGCGCGCGGCGGCCGTGTGGGCGAGGGGGGCCGGGCGCGGGCCCGGCCACCGCGGGCTGTTCGACGGCGGGCTCGCCGGAACGCTCGTCGGGCTGCGCCAGTGCGCCGTCCTGCACCCCGCACTGCACCCGGTGGCCGACCGGCTCAGAGACCGGCTGCTCGACCACCCGGCCCGCCCCTGCGCCAACGGCGCGGCCAAGCCGCCGCACGGTCGCCCGACGGGTGCGCCCGAGCGGTACGGGTCGGTCACGTTCCCCGACTACGACCTGATCCTCGGCCCCTCCGGCGTGCTCCTCGCACTGACCGCCGACGGGCACGAAGCGAGGGGTACGCCAGGGGAGGCCGAGTTCGGTCCTGCCGCCTACGCGGCGTACGTCTCGTCCGCCGCGCGGCTCGCCGTTCTGTGCGACAGTGCCGAGCTGCCCGGGCTGCGCACGCACTACCCCGCGCACCCGGCGCTGGGCTGGCTGCACGGGCGGATCAACACGGGCATGGGGCATGGCGTCGCGGGTGTCACGGCCGCGCTCACCGCCGCCGTTCGGCAGGTGGGGCCGCGCCCCGAACTGGCCGCCGCGCTGGGGAACACGTGCCGTTGGCTGATGAAGGAGTCGTTCGACGACGCCCGCGACATCCGCACCTGGACCGGGTGCGGTCTCGACGGGCAGAACCGGCCACCGGGGGCGCACGCGCGCCAGGCGTGGTGCTACGGAACACCCGGCGTCTCCTGGGCCCTGTGGGACGCGGCCGACGCGCTCGGTGACCCGGTGGGAGCGGCCTGGGCCGCCGCCGCCTTCCGTACGCTCGTCGACGGCTACCACGAGGGCTTCCACCTCTTCGGCGACCACCCGGGCGACCGGCTCGGGCTCTGCCACGGGGCGGCCGGGGTGCTGGCGGTGGCCGACGCGATGCGGCGGCACGGCCGGCTGCCTGCCGCCGCGGCCCTGCGGGAGAGGCTGCTGGCGCACTTCGTGGCGCACGAGGACGAGTTGTGGTCGCTCGCCGAGGAACGGTGCGGGTTGCTCGGCGGCGCGGGGGGCGCCCTCGCCGCGGTGCTCACCGCCACAGGCGGTAACCGGGGGTGGCTGCCCAGCGCCGGGCTGCGCTGAGGCTCCGCCGTTCGTATCCGCCGGCGTGGCGCTCGGCGGGGCCCGGACGCGGGCGGGCCCAGGGACGCATGTACGTTACACGTATGAGTCGTTCCGTTTCGTGGGACCTGCCCGAGCCGAGCGGGGCGCGGCGGCAGCCGGTGCGTTTCGGATACGAGGTGCTGCGCGGCGTCGCGCAGGTGGACTTCATGCCGAACGCGGCGTGCGGCCTCTTCTTCGTCGCCGCGTTGTTCGCCGCCGGCTGGCGGTACGGTCTCGCCGGACTGCTGGGCACTGCGCTGGGCACGGCCACCGCCCACGTGATGGGCGTCGACCGCGAACGGACGGCCGCCGGTCTCGAAGGGTTCAACGGCTGCCTGGTGGCAGTGGCGTTCGCGGTCTTCCTCGGGCCCGGCTACGCCTCGACGTGGCTGATGGCGGCGGGGGGCGCGATCGTCGCCGCGGTGCTCACCGCCGCGCTGGTCAACCTGCTGCGCCCGTGGTCCATGCCGACGTTCACGCTGCCGTTCTGCCTGGTGGCCAGCGTCGTGACGGTGGCGGCACCCGGCTTCCAACGGGTGTGGCACGAGGGGTCCTCGCTCTCGGCGCTGCCGCGGTCGGCGTCCGGTGACGCCTCGTTGGGGCTGGGGGAGGCCGCGCACGCGGTCCTCGCCAACGTCGGGCAGATCTTCCTGATGCCGCAGTGGTACGTGGGGCTGCTCTTCCTCGCGGGGATCTTCGTCGCCGACTGGTTCGCGGGACTGACCGCCTGCCTCGGCAGCGTGGTCGGCACCGCGACGTCCTGGGCGCTGGGCGCGCCCGCCTCCGACGTGGCCGAGGGGCTGCTCGGGTACAACGCGGTCCTGGTGGCGATGGCGCTGGGCGCCGTCTTCCTCGAACGCGGCGTGGCCGCGCTGGTGTACGGCGTGGTGGGGGCCGTGGCCGCGACCGTGCTGACCGTCGCGGTCACCTCCTTCTTCGCCCCGTTCGGCGGGCACACCCTCACCTGGCCGTACATCCTGACCACGCTCTTCTTCCTCGCCGCCGTACCGTCCTTCCCCCGGCTGCGCCGCGCCTGACCGGGCTGCGCCGCGCCTGACGGGCTGCGCCGCGCCTGGTCTCGGCTGCCAGGGGCCTCGCCGTCCCGGCTTCCTGGCCGCACCGGCGCCGCTCCGGTCACGGCCCGTCTCCCGCCGGGCCGGCCGCCGCCGCTGCCGCGACCACCAGGTCCTGCCAGGCCATGCCCGTGCTCTTGAAGACGTGCGGTCCGGCGTCCTCGACGCGGTGACGGCCGCACACGACGTCGGCGAGAGGCACCAGCGACGCGGCCCGCAACGCGCCCTCCTCGACCGGGATCACGACGTCTCCGGCCTCCCGGAGCGCGGTCGCGGCGTCCTCGACGACCACCGTGCCCGAGGTCAGCGTGCGGGTGTCCAGTTCGCGGGCGCCGGGGTCGTGGGAGCCCATGGCGACGACCGTCGCGTGCGCCGGCAGGTCGCGGCCGTCGAACAGCGGCGTGGGGGACGAGGTGCAGCAGGCGACCAGATCGGCGTCCGCCACGGCGTCGGGCGCCGCGGCCGAGGCGGTCATGCCGACCTCCTCGCAGCGCTCCGCGAACCGGGCCACGCGCTGCGGATCGCGGCCGACGACCCGCACCGCGCTCAGCGGACGCACCTGGTGCAGCGCGACGGCGTGCGCGAACGCCTGCGGCCCCGTGCCGAACACCACCAGCCGTCCCGCGTCCGGTGCCGCCAGGTGGTCGGCCGCCAGCGCGGAGACCGCCGAGGTGCGCAGCAGGGTGAGGGCCTCCCCGTCGAACAGGGCGGTCGGCCGCAGCGTCGTCGCGTCCATGAGCAGGTAGGCGCCCGTGATCGTCGGCAGGCCCCGCGCCGGGTTGCCGGGCACGACCCCGGTGATCTTCACCCCCGCGTGCGTCCCGTACTCGGCCGGCATCAGGAGCAGGTGGCCCGTGGCCGTGGGCACCCGTGAGCGGGCCGGCGTCGCGGCGACGTCCAGCCCGGCGCGGAGGGCCGCGCGGAGCGCCTCGACGGCCTCGCCCACGGGGAGGGCGCGGGCGAGGGCCGCGGAGTCGATGACGCGGAGCGCTTCGGCGGAGTGGGTGTCGGCCGGTCGGTGCACGGTGCTGCCCCCTTCGGCGGTGGGTGAGCGTTCGCTCCGAGCCTCCCACGGCGGGGACGCGCCGGGGGGAAGCGGCGCCTCCGCGGCAGGCGGGGCGGCGGCGTTCGGGGCCTCAGCGGCCCGAGCCGGGTGTGGGGCGCAGGCGGCGCAGCCAGCGTTCCGTCTGGGACAGATGGGCGCTGGCCGCCGCCGCGGCGGCCTGGGGATCGCGGGCGGCGAGAGCGGCGATGAGGGCTTCGTGTCCGAGGTCGCTCGCGGTGCGCAGGGCAGCCGTCTCTTCGGTGCCGTAGACGCTGTAGTGGCGGCCGCGGGAGCGGAGGATGTCGCAGAGGGCGGCGAGTGTGTCGTTGCCGCTCGCCGCGCACAGGGTGGCGTGGAACTCGCGGTCGAGGTCGTGGAGTTCGTCGTCGTCCTCGGTCACGGACAGCCGCGCGTGGAGTGCCCGCAGCCGGTCGACGACGCCGTCCTCGGCGCGGGCGGCTGCCAGGGCGGCTGCGTGGGACTCCAGGCCGCGGCGTACGTCGTACAGCTCCAAGAGTCCGTCCAGTGGCAGTACGTCGACCGTGGCGGCGAAGCCCGCGAGCATCTGCGCGGGCAGCAGGGCGGAGACGTAGGTGCCGGAACCGTGCCGGGACTCCAGCATCCCGAGCGCTGCCAGTGAGCGGACGGCCTCACGCAGGGAGCCGCGGGAGACGCCGAGGCGCGAGCAGAGTTCGGGTTCGGGCGGCAGCTGCTGACCCGGGGTCAGTTCGCCGCTGCCGATCATGGCGCGCAGTCCGCGCGCCGCCGTGTCCGTCGCCGCCATGTCGCCCGTTCCCGTTCCTGTTCCCGTTCCGTCGCCGTGCCCGTGCACGCCCGTGCCGCCCGCCGCCTGCCCCCGCGCCTGCCCCCCCCCCCCCCCCCCCCCCCCCCCCCCCCCCCCGCCTCACGCAGGGAGCCGCGGGAGACGCCGAGGCGCGAGCAGAGTT
>NZ_JASKYT010000512.1:0-4361 GCF_041028275.1 Streptomyces sp. PU-14G | reverse complement strand
GCGGTGGGTCGAGGAGGCCCGGGGCGCGGCGCCCCCGCCGGGACCGCCCGCTTCGGGGCCGTCCGAGACGGGCAGTGCGCGCGGCGGTTCGTAGGAGGTGTCGTCCAGCACCGTGTGCACGCCGAACCAGGAGAGGGTCGTGGCGGCGCCGGTGGCGAGCGTCCACGCGAGGGCGTGCGTCCCGCGCGGTCTGTGGGGTCGTCCGGTGCGCTGCATCCCCGTCACCTTAGGGCCCGCCGGGATGCCGTACGGTTCCGCCCATGGCACGTGTGCTCGTGGTCGAGGACGACCAGTTCGTACGCTCCGCCCTCATCCGGCACCTGACCGAAGCCGCCCATACGGTCCGCAGCGTGGGCACGGCGCTGGAGGCCCTGCGCGAGGTGGCGCAGGTCGGTTTCGACGTGGTCGTCCTCGACCTCGGGCTGCCGGATCTCGACGGCGCGGAGGCGCTGAAGATGCTGCGTGGCGTCACCGACGTGCCGGTGATCATCGCGACGGCGCGGGACGACGAGGCCGAGATCGTCCGGCTGCTGAACGCGGGCGCCGACGACTACCTGGTCAAGCCATTCTCCGTCGCCCACCTCTCGGCCCGGATGGCGGCGGTGCTGCGCCGTACGCGCGGCCACGCCGCCGGTGGCGAGAGCGGCGGGGACACCGTCATCCGGGTGGGCGGGCTCGCCATCGACCCGCTGCGCCGCATGGCCCAGCTGGAGGGCGTGCTGCTGGACCTGACCCGCCGCGAGTTCGACCTGCTGGCCTTCCTGGCGCGGCGGCCCGGCGTCGTGGTGGCGCGCAAGGAGCTGCTGGCCGAGGTGTGGCAGCTCAGCTACGGGGACGACCAGACCATCGACGTCCACTTGTCATGGCTGCGGCGGAAGTTGGGGGAGACGGCCGCCAAGCCGCGCTACCTGCACACGCTGCGCGGAGTCGGCGTCAAGCTGGAGCCGCCCGCCACGGACCCCGCGGCCCCGCCGCTCGCCGCCGAGTCTCCGGCTCCGCCGCCCGGTGAGGGCGGGCCCGCGTGAGATGGGCCCTGGTGAAGGTCTGCCTCGCCGTGACCGCGATGGTGGTGGTGGCCTTCGCCGTCCCGCTGGCCCTCGTCGTCAAGGAGACCGCAAGGGACCGGGCCTTCGCCGGCGCCGAACGCCAGGCCTCCGCCATCGGCCCCGCCCTGGCCATCACCCGCGACCGCCGCCAGCTCCAGCGCGCCGTCGCCATCACCCAGGCCGGCGCCGAGGGGCGCGTCGCCGTCCACGTACCCGCCGAGGCGGGGAAGAACGCCGCCAAGAGCGGACCCGTACGCGTCGGCCACAGCCGGGCACCCCGCGCGCGGCTCGCGGCGGCGCGCCGCCTCGGCCGGGCCACCACCGTCGAGGTCGACGGCGGCTACACGCTGCTGCGGCCCACCGCCGTGACGGGCGGCATCGCCGTCGTCGAGGTCTTCGTCCCCGACGACGAGGTCACCCACGGCGTCGCCGCCTCCTGGATGGTGCTCGCCGGGGTCGGCCTCGCACTGATCGTCGGCTCGGTCGCGGTCGCCGACCGGCTCGGCACCCGCATGGTGCGGCCCGCCGAACGACTCGCGGGCGCCGCGCACGACCTGGGCGAGGGGCAACTGGACGTGCGGGTGCCCGAGGAGGGGCCGACCGAGCTGCGCTCCGCCGCCACCGCCTTCAACGCCATGGCCGACCAGGTCGTCCAACTCCTCGCCAACGAGCGGGAACTGGCCGCCGACCTCTCCCACCGGCTGCGCACCCCGCTGACCGTCCTGCGGCTCAACGCGGCCTCCCTCGGTGAGGGCGACACGGCGGAGCAGACCCGGGCCGCCGTCGCGCAACTGGAGGGCGAGGTCGACACCATCATCGCGACCGCCCGCGAGCAGAAGGCACTCGCGCCTCACACCGCCTCCTCCGCCACCTGCGACGCGGCCGAGGTGATCCGCGAGAGGATGGCCTTCTGGTCGGCACTGGCCGAGGACGAGGGCCGGGAGGCGCGCGTCGCCGGGGTGGAGCGCCCGGTGCGGGTGCCGGTGGCCCGCGCCGAACTGGCCGCGGCCGTCGACGCCCTGCTCGGCAACGTCTTCCGGCACACCGCCGAAGGCACCGCCTTCGCCGTCGACCTGCACAGCGGCGGCCCCGCCAGCGAGGCCGCCATCGTGCTGGTCTCCGACGCGGGCTGCGGCATCACCGACCCCGACGCCGCGCTGCGCCGCGGCCACGGCGAGGGCGGTCCGGGCTCCACGGGGCTGGGACTGGACATCGTGCGCCGCGTCGCCGAGTCGACCGGCGGCGACGTACGGCTGGGCCGTTCGGTGCTCGGCGGTACGGAAGTACGGGTGTGGCTCGCGCTGCGCGACGGGGCCGCCACGCGCGGCGGCCCTCGTCAGGTCAGCCACCGGCTGCGCCGCCGTGCCCGGCGCGCTCGCCTCGCGCGCCGGGCCTGAGGCGCACCGCAGCGGCGCCGGCTTCCCCGTGGGCCGGCTTGCCCCGTGTGCCCGGGGACGCCCGCCGTGCCGGGGGAACGTCGGGGCGCCGGGACGCCACCGTGCCCGGGGACGCCGCCGCGCCCTGGGATGCCGTCGTGCCCGAAGTGCTGTCGCGCACGGAAGCGCTGTCGCGCACGGACGCGCCGTCGCGCGCGGACGCGCCGTCGCGCACGGAAGCGCCGCCGGGTCGGTCCGTGGGGCGGCCGGACCCGGCGGCGCTGTGGGTGCGCTCCGGTGCGCGGGTGCTTACTTGTTGACGCAGGCGTTGCCCGCGGCGGGGTTCAGCAGGCCGATGACGTTGATCGAGTTGCCGCAGACGTTGGCACCGACCTGGACCGGAACCTGGACGACGTTCCCGCTCAGGACACCCGGGGAGTTGGCGGCGCCCCCCTGGGCACCGGCGTCGGCCGCCGCGGCGGAGGCACCGCCCAGGACGAGGGCGGCGGCGAAAGCGGCCGTGGTCACGGAACGAAGCATGGTGTTTCTTCTTTCAGGAGACAGACAACTTGCGCTTGGGCACCATCCACGCACAGCGGGCGCGGTGCCGTCGTTGTGACTTTCCGACCGTCGCCCGCCCGTCACCCCACGGAGGGGTGCGTCCTGCGGCGTTCGGAGCAACGCGATCCTGATGCGGGGGTGGGCGGGGGCGGATCGCCCCCCGCGGCCCCTTCCGGGCCGGCGCTCCTGAGGAGGCCCTTTCGGTTTCCTTAAGTGCGCCCTAAGGAAGCCGGCCGAGGTCCGCCACACGGCATTCGTCCGATTCACCGCCGCTAGCGTGCTGGCCGTTCCCTTCCCCCACCTCAGCGAGGCAACGACGCGATGACGCACTCAGCAGGCCACCGCCGCCGCACCCGCCGTACGACCACACTGCTCACCGGCGCCGCTGCCGCCGCCCTCGTCGCGGGAGGCGGCTTCCTGTTCGCGGGCAACGCCACGGCGGGCGAGGAGGCTGCGGCCCCGTCCGAGGCGGCCGGCACGCCCTTCGCGCCGTACGTCGACACCTCGCTCCAGCCCTCCTACGACCTGCTGGAGAACGCGGAGAAGACCGGCGTCAAGGAGTACAACCTGGCCTTCGTCACCAGCGGCGGCGGCCAGTGCGTGCCCAAGTGGGGCGGCACCCAGGAGCTGACCGACAACCCCGTCGCCGCGCAGATATCCGACCTGCGGGCCAAGGGCGGCGACGTCCGCGTCTCCTTCGGCGGCGCCAACGGCTCCGAGCTCGGTACGGCGTGCGATTCGGCGGACGCGCTCGCCGCGGCGTACGGCAAGGTCATCGACACCTTCGACCTGAAGAAGATCGACCTGGACATCGAGGGCGCGGCGCTGCCCGACACCGAGGCCAACGAGCGGCGCGCCAAGGCCGTCGCCGCGCTCCAGAAGAGCCACCAGGACCTGGACGTCTCCTACACCCTGCCGGTGATGCCCGAGGGGCTGACGGAGCCCGGCGTGGCCCTGCTGAAGAACGCCGAGGCCAACGGCGTGAAGGTTTCGGCCGTCAACATCATGGCCATGGACTACGGGCCCTCCTACGACGGCGACATGGGCGAGTACGCGACCCAGGCGGCGACCGCCTCGCACAAGCAGGTCGCCGAGGCGCTCGGTCTGGGCGGGGCGGAGGCGTGGAAGGCCCTGGCCATCACCCCGATGATCGGCGTCAACGACGTCAACGTCGAGGTGTTCGAGCCCGAGGACGCCAAGGAGGTCAGGGCGTTCGCGGACGAGAAGGGCATGGGCTGGGTCTCCATGTGGTCCGGTACCCGCGACAAGCCCTGCCCCGGCGGCCCCAAGGACCAGGCCGACCCCACCTGCTCCAGCATCGAGCAGCAGCCCCACGACTTCACCGAGGCGTTCGCGGGCTGACCCCCACGGCAGCCCC
>NZ_JASKYT010000511.1:0-4319 GCF_041028275.1 Streptomyces sp. PU-14G | reverse complement strand
CCTCTCGGCGCTCCGCCGCGCGCGGCCGGGGGCGGTGATGCCGCGCGCGGCGGAGCGCCGAGAGGCGGGACGTCCAGCGGCGAGGCCCTGCTCCGCGCCGAGCTGGCGCCCCGCGAGCTGTGGGCGCGGGTGGCGCTGATCGTCGGGCTCTGCGCGGGCTGCGGCTTCCTCGCCTCCGGCATCTACGACTACACGCACGCGGGCCGCCCCGAAGGGCTGGCGGCGAACCTCTCCCTCGCCGCCGGCGCCGCACTCGTGCCGACGGCGCTCGCCCTGCTGGTCCCGCTGCGGGCCCGAAGCCGCGACCGGCGCCGGTTGATCGAGCTGTACGGCGTGCCGAACAGCAGAGGCAGGACGGAACACGGGCTGCGCGGGCGCCGCTCCGGCTGGCTGGGCACGTCCGTCCTCGCGCTCGCCTTCGCGTTCGTCTTCCTCGCCGCAGGACTCGGCCAGGCCTTCTCCTCCGACCCGTACGAGGAGCCCGACCCCACGGTCTACGGCGCCATGCTGGCGTGGGCCGTGATCCTGACGGCCGCCGGATGCGCCGGCATCGCCAAGAGCCGCCGGTACCGGGCGAGCACGGGTGCGGGCACGAGCACGTACGGGTCGGGCACACCGGACGGCACGGGCCGCCGCGGCACACCCCGCACCACGCCACCCCCCTCGCCCAGGGCCGCGCTCTACGCGCGGCTCGGCGGGCAGCCCGCGGCACCGCACCGCCTCAGTCCCCGCCTGGACGCCCGCATCCAGCGGCTGTCCCGCCCCGCCGCCCTGACTCTGGCGACCTCCGCCGCGCTGATCGGCTGCGCGCTGGCGGGCGCGACGACACTGGTGCCCCGGTACGTGGGCGGCGGCAGACCGCTGTTCTGGGTGCTGCTCCTGCTCACCGCGGCCTACCTGCTCGTCCTGCTGCTGGAGCTGAGCCACTACGGGCCGCGGCGCCGCTATCTTCTGCTCGTCCTCTTCGCGGGGATAGCCCTCCTCCCGGTCGCCGGGGTCGGCTACTCCACCTCCGTCCTCCTGGAGCGCGGCGAGTGGGCGCACGTCGAGGTGACCGCGGAACAGCACCACGCCAAGGGCGGCCCGACGTGCGAGCTGCGCTCCCTGTCACCGCGGGCGGTACCGGCGGACACCGACCTGAGCATCGGGTGCGACGGCGCCGAGGTCGGCGACACCTTCCGCGTCTACGCCGACCCGCAGGGCGAGGCGGGCCCGCGCCGCTCGTCGCCGAGCAGCCTCGCGAGCTTCTTCGTGGGCTGGGGCGGTGCGAGTGCCGTGCTCCTGGGCTGCGCCGTCGGGGCCGCGCTCCACGGCCACCGCCGCCGCACCGAGCTGGGCCTCACCACACGCGAGGGGGAACGCTGATGCCGACCGACAGCGCACACCCCGCCGGTCCTGAGCCCCCGGCAGGGGAACAGCAGCGGCCCTCGCATCCCGTCTATCCCGACCTGGCGGGCAAGGTCGCCGTGGTCACCGGCGGTTCGCGCGGCATCGGAGCCGAGACGGGGCGGGCCCTGGCCGCGCAGGGCGTCGCCGTCTGCCTGGTGGGGCGGGACCGTCCCGCACTGTTCGCGGTGGCCGAGGACATCGGCAAACGGGGAGGCACCGCCATCGGTGCCGTGGCGGACGTGACGGACGCGGGCGCCCTGCGCCGCGTCGCCGACCGGGTGGCGGCCGAGCTCGGCCCCGTCGAGATCCTCGCCGCCTTCGCGGGCGGGCAGGGCGCCCCCACGCCCACCCTCGACCTGTCCGAAGAGCGGTGGCGTCAGGTCCTCGACTCGGAGCTGACCTCCACCTTCCTGACCATCCGCACCTTCCTGCCCGGCATGGTCGAGCGGTTCAGCGGGAGCATCCTGACCCTGTCGTCGTCCGCCGGCCGCCAGCCCGGCCAGGCCAACGTGGCCTACGGCGTCGCCAACGCGGGTCTCACCATGCTGACCCGCCAGCTCGCCACGGAGCTGGGCCCGCAGGGCGTCCGCGTCAACTGCCTGGCCCCCACGGCGGTCCGCACCGAGAAGACCGCCGCCGGCATGCCCAAGGAGGCCCAGCACAAGCTGGCCCTCCGCCACCCCCTCCGCCGCATGGGTGAGCCCGGCGACGTCGCCTCGGCGGCCCTGTTCCTCGCCTCCGACGCGGCGGGCTATCTGACGGGGCTCACCATCGACGTGGCGGGGGGCCGGGTCACCAACTAGCCCCGCCTCGGCATGTGCGAGGGGGCGTCGTCGGCGGTCGCCGCGCACCGTCAGCGGTCGCCACGCGCCGTCGGCGGTCGCCGCGTGGTCACGGGTCAGGAACGGAAAGGGAACGGCGCGTGCGCGAGCGCCCCTCTGGCCCTCCGCGCCACCGACAGTGTTGAGTGGCGCTGTTTCTCCGTCGCCGCGGCAGCGACGCGACGACGCGACGGAGTACAGGAGAAGAGGGGGGCCTCAGTGACGCAGGAGAACCAGTCGGACGGGCGGACCGACGAGAGCGGGGGCATCGCCGAGAGCGGGGGCATCGCCGAGAGCGGCGGGAGCGGGGTGGGCGACGCGGGGGGAAGCGGGCCCGGCGGTACGGGCAGCGGCCGGCCGCTGCCGCCCCTGCCCGCACAGCCGCCGCAGCCTCCTGGTCACGCCCCGGCGGACGCGAACGCTCCCGCGCCGGGAGCGCACGCCCCAGGTGACGCGTCGGCCTCGGGCCCCGGCTACGGGCCAGCCCCCGGTTACGGCCAGGGGCCCGGTTTCGGGCCGGCTCCCGATTACGGTACGGGGCCCGGCCACGGGTCAGCTCCCGGTTACGGTACGGGGCCCGGCCACGGGTCAGCCCCCGGTTACAGCGCGGGCCCCACCGGTCCCGGTGGTCCGCATGCGGGCCCGCCCCCCTACGGCGCACCTGGCGCACCAGGCGGTCCTGGCGTATCAGGCGGCCCTGGCGCACCAAGTACCCCAGGCAACCCAGGAAACCCCGGCAACCCCGGCATCCCAGGCGCCTGGGGTGGGCCCGGGCGGCCGGGGCTGCCCGTCCCGCCCGTTCCGCGCCGGACCTCGGGCGGGAAGATCGCGGGCATCGTGATCGCCTGTGTTCTCGGGCTCGCGCTGATCGCCGGCGGCGCGGTCTTCGCGCTCAACCTCGCTTCCGACGACTCCGGCTCCGGCGGAGCCGACGGCGGTGACGTGCCGTCGTCCGCTCTGGACGTGGCGTGGAAGAGCGACGTCCTCCCCCGGTCCACCGCGTCCTCCACCACCACGGTCTCCTGGCCCGGCCGTTGGAATGCGCAGTCGACCCTGGTCTACGGGGACGAGCACGGGGTGCGCGGCTACGACATCGGCAGTGGCGAGGAGAAGTGGAAGGTCGAGCCGCCCAAGGGAGCGGGCGAACCGTGCGCGATGTCGCCTGAGGCGAGCTCGAACGGGGTGGGTGCGGTCCTCTTCGACGCCGGTGGTGACGAGTGCGCGTATCTGGCGGCGGTCGATATCGACGCCGGGTCCGTCCTCTGGTCGAAGAAGCTCTCGCCCGAGTACGGCGAGAACGGGGCGCAGGTGTATGCCGGTACCGAGCACATCACGGTCGGCCTCAACACCATCGACCCCGTGCAGATGTTCGACGTGCAGACCGGTGCCTCCGCCGACCCGTTCGCGGATGCCGAGATCGACTGCAAGTACAACTACATCTTCAGCGCGCAGCACATCGTGGCCAAGCCCGAGTGCCGCGACGAGCTGGTCGTTCTCGACACCCAGTACGGCGGCCCCGGCGTGACCGTCTCGGGCCAGCAGGGCAAGCCCCTCAAGGTTCTCTCCGACCACCCGCTGACCGTGGCGGTCGACTCCGGCGAGTCCGAGTCCAGCTCGCCGCGGGTGCTCAACTTCGCCAAGGACGGCGAGACCGCCAAGTCCGTGGACCTGACGGGCAAGGCGGCCGACATCGTGTTCCGCGACAAGGGGAACGGCATCACCGGCAACGGGCTCTACTTCGGCAAGCTGCGCGACGGCGACAACGCGGTGCTCGACCTCCAGTCCGGGAAGGTGGTGTGGGAAGGCGGCGGGACCGGCACCGCCTTCATCGGCTACGACGACGCGAGCAAGCGCATGGTGCTGGCCGAGGACGATCCCGAGAAGGGCTACTGGACGCGCGTCGGCGCCCTGGACCCGAAGACGGGAAAACTGGAGTACGCGGGCACGATGGTGATGCCGGACGGCACCTATCTCTCGGGCGTCGGCGCCCTCTACGGCTACACGACAGGCAAGGTGCTGGCCATCGGAGGGCGCAACTCGGACAACAAGCGGATGGTGGTGGCCTACAGCGTGGACCTGCCGGAGAAGTGACCGCCCCCCTCCCCCCCC
>NZ_JASKYT010000510.1:0-4334 GCF_041028275.1 Streptomyces sp. PU-14G | reverse complement strand
AAGCTGCTCCACCTGACCGCACCCGGCGCGGCGTTCTTCGGCCAGAAGGACGCCCAGCAGCTCGCCCTCGTCCGCCGCATGGTCGAGGACCTCAACTTCCCCACCGCGATCGTCGCCGTCCCCACCGTCCGCGAGGACGACGGCCTCGCCCTCTTCGGCCAGAAGGACGCCCAGCAGCTCGCCCTCGTCCGCCGCATGGTCGAGGACCTCAACTTCCCCACCGCGATCGTCGCCGTCCCCACCGTCCGCGAGGACGACGGCCTCGCCCTCTCCAGCCGCAACCGCTACCTGGCCGAGCCCGAACGCACCCACGCCCTCGCCCTCTCCCGCGCCCTGCGCGCCGGGGAACAGGCGGCGGGCGCGGGGCCCGCGGCCGTGCTGCGCGCCGCCCGCGACGTGCTGGACGGCCGAGGCCACGCAGCCGAGGGCCTCGACGTCGACTACGTCGCCCTCGTCGATCCCGCGAACTTCCGCGAGATCACCGACGCCGCCTGGCAGGGGGACGCCGTCCTCGCCGTCGCGGCCCGCGCGGGCCGCACCCGGCTGATCGACAACATCCCCCTGCACCTCGGAGCCGAGCGATGACCCGGATCAGCCGCCAGTCCGCAGCCGCGGCCACCCCCGGCATAGCCGGCACGGCACTCCCCGCGCCGCCGCCGGGCTGGACCCTGGAGGCCGACGTGGTCGTCGTCGGCTCCGGCGTCGCAGGACTGACCGCCGCGCTGCGCTGCGCGGCACGCGGCGTGCGCACGGTCGTCGTCACCAAGGCGCGGCTCGACGCCGGCTCCACCCGCTGGGCCCAGGGCGGCATCGCCGCCGCCCTCGGCGAGGGCGACACCCCAGGCCAGCACCTCGACGACACCCTCGAAGCGGGCGCCGGGCTGTGCGACGAGGCGGCCGTCCGCACCCTCGTCACCGAAGGCCCCCAAGCGGTGCGGCGGCTCATCGCCTCCGGTGCCCGCTTCGACACCGCCTCCGGCACCGGGCGGATCGCCCTCACCCGGGAGGGCGGCCACCACCGGGACCGCATCGTCCACGCCGGCGGCGACGCCACCGGAGCGGAGGTCTCCCGCGCCCTGGTCGAGGCCGTACGGGAGCAGTCCCTCCGCACCGTCGAGAACGCCCTCGTCCTCGACCTCCTCACGGACGCCGAAGGCCGCGCCGCGGGCGTCACCCTGCACGTCATGGGCGAGGGCCGGCACGACGGGGTCGGTGCCGTCCGCGCGCCCGCCGTGGTCCTGGCCACCGGAGGCATGGGCCAGGTCTTCGCCGCCACCACCAACCCGGCGGTCTCCACCGGCGACGGCGTCGCCCTCGCCCTCCGCGCCGGCGCCGAGGTCTCCGACCTGGAGTTCGTCCAGTTCCACCCCACCGTCCTCTACCTCGGCCCGGACGCGGAGGGCCAGCAGCCGCTGATCTCCGAGGCCGTACGGGGCGAGGGCGCCCACCTCGTCGACGCGGCCGGCGTCCGCTTCATGCAAGGCGCCCACCCCCTCGCCGAGCTGGCCCCCCGCGACATCGTCGCCAAGGGCATCATGCGCCGCGCCGCCGCACAGGGCACCGACCACATGTACCTGGACGGCCGCCACTTCGGCGCCGCCATGTGGGAGACCCGCTTCCCCACCATCCTGGCGGCCTGCCGCGCGCACGGCATCGACCCCGTCACCGAGCCCGTGCCCATCGCCCCCGCCGCCCACTACGCCAGCGGTGGCATCCGCACCGACCTGGACGGGCGCACCACCGTCCCCGGCCTCTACGCCTGCGGCGAAGCCGCCTGCACCGGAGTCCACGGCGCCAACCGCCTCGCCTCCAACAGCCTGCTGGAGGGCCTGGTCTTCGCCGAGCGGATCGCCGAGCGGATCACCGAGGGAGACGCCGAGAGGACCGCCGAGAGGGGCGCTGAGGAGGACGGCGAGCGGATCGTCGAGGGGGTCGCCGAGTCGGCCGCCGGCGCCCGTGGCCGGGCGCACCGCGCAGCGCGGCCTTCCGGCGCGGCCCCCTCCGCGGACGGTCTCCCGGCCACGGGCGGGCTCCCGGCCACGGGCGGGCTCCTGCCGCCCACCGCACGCACCGAGATCCAGCGCGTCATGACGGAGGGCGCGGGCGTCCTGCGCTGCGCGCGCTCCCTCACCGAGGCCGCCGGGCGGCTCGCCGCCCTCACGCCCTCCCCGGACTCCCCAGACGACAAGTCCGCCGAACCGGGCGTCGACACCTGGGAGACGGCCAACCTCCATCTGGTCGCGCAGGTCCTCGTCACGGCGGCGCTCCGCCGCGAGGAGACACGAGGCTGCCACTGGCGGGAGGACCACCCGGACCGCGACGACACCAACTGGCGCCGTCACCTGGTCGTCAGCACGCCCCCCGGCGGACGCTTCACCGTCCGCACCACCGACACGACCGCCTTCCCGCCGGTCATGAGCGAGCACAAGGAGCACAAGTGACCGACGACCTCCCCCTCCTCCAGATCGGCAGGGGCCCGGCGGAACAGCCCGAGGCGGCAGGCGGCTGCGGCGACGCCTGCGGCTGCTCGGCCGATGCCGCCGACGACCCGGGGCTCGACCCGCTGGAGTGCGGTCTCGACCCCGACCTGGCCCAACTCCTCCTCGACGCGGGCCTCGACCCCGTCCAGGTCGAGGACATCGCCCACCTCGCCGTCGAGGAGGACCTCGACCGCGGCGTGGACGTCACCAGCGTGGCGACCATCCCCGACGAGGCCGTCGCCACCGGGGACTTCACGGCCCGCGAGGCGGGCACCGTCGCCGGACTCCGCGTCGCCGAGGCCGTCCTCTCCGTCGTGTGCACCGACGAGTTCGAGGTCGAACGCCACGTCCTGGACGGCGACCGGGTGGCGGCCGGGCAGCGGCTGCTCACCGTCCGCACCCGCACCCGCGACCTGCTCACGGCCGAACGCAGCGCCCTCAACCTGCTCTGCCGCCTCTCGGGCATCGCCACCGCGACCCGCGCGTGGGCGGACGCACTGGAGGGCACGAAGACCGCCGTCCGCGACACCCGCAAGACGACCCCGGGGCTGCGCGCCCTGGAGAAGTACGCGGTGCGGTGCGGCGGCGGCGTCAACCACCGCATGTCGCTCTCGGACGCGGCGCTCATCAAGGACAACCACGTCATCGCGGCCGGCGGCGTCGCGGAGGCGTTCGCCCGCGTGCGGGCCGAGTTCCCCGACGTGCCGATCGAGGTGGAGGTCGACAGCCTCGACCAGATCCCGCCGGTCCTGGACCAGGGCGCCGACCTGCTGCTGCTGGACAACTTCACGCCGGGCATGACGACCGAGGCCGTCACGCTGGTCGCCGGGCGGGCGCGGCTGGAGTCCTCCGGGCGCCTCACGCTCGACAACGCCGCCGAGTACGCCGCGACCGGGGTCGACTTCCTGGCCGTCGGCGCGCTGACGCACTCGTCCCCGATCCTCGACATCGGCCTCGACCTGCGCCCCGAGAGCGGTGCCGCCGGCGCGGCCGTCGCGGGCGAGGCGGCCAACGCCGGTAAGGAGCGGCCCTGATGCTGCTCACCATCGACGTGGGCAACACCCACACCGTGCTGGGCCTCTTCGACGGCGAGGAGATCGTCGAACACTGGCGCATCTCCACCGAGGCGCGCCGCACCGCCGACGAACTGGCCGTCCTGCTCCAGGGCCTGATGGGCATGCACCCCCTCCTCGGCGACGACCTGAGCGACAACATCGAGGGCATCGCCATCTGTTCGACCGTGCCCTCCGTGCTGCACGAGCTGCGCGAGGTCACCCGGCGCTACTACGGCGACATCCCGGCCGTGCTCGTCGAACCCGGCGTCAAGACGGGCGTGCCGATCCTCATGGACAACCCGAAGGAGGTCGGCGCCGACCGCATCATCAACGCGCTCGCGGCCGTCGAGCTCTACGGCGGCCCGTGCGTCGTCGTCGACTTCGGCACGGCCACCACCTTCGACGCGGTCTCCGCGCGCGGCGAGTACGTGGGCGGCGTGATCGCGCCCGGCATCGAGATCTCCGTCGACGCGCTGGGGATGCGCGGCGCCCAGCTCCGCAAGATCGAGATCGCCCGGCCGCGGAGCGTCATCGGCAAGAACACGGTCGAGGCCATGCAGTCCGGCATCGTCTACGGCTTCGCGGGGCAGGTCGACGGCATCGTCCACCGGATGGCGTCCGAACTGGCCGACGACCCCGAGGACGTCACCGTCCTCGCGACCGGAGGCCTGGCCCCGATGGTCCTGGGCGAGTCCGCGGTCATCGACGAACACGAGCCCTGGCTCACGCTGATCGGGCTCCGGCTGGTCTACGAGCGGAACGTCGACCGCGGCTGACCGGTCCGCCCACGGCGGGCGGG
>NZ_JASKYT010000051.1:0-29055 GCF_041028275.1 Streptomyces sp. PU-14G | reverse complement strand
GGTGTGTGGGGAGGGGCGAGCATGGCTCAGCAGGGGGAAGAGACGACTGCGGAAGCGCGGTTCCCGTGGCTGTGGCTGATACCAGGGGTGCTGGTGCTGGCCGTGCTCACCGTGTGGGGTGTCGTGGTCTACCCGGATCTGCCCGCGAGGGTGCCGCAGCACCTCGGCAGCGACGGCGTCGACGCGTACGCGGACAAGTCGGTCGGCAGCGCTTTCGTCCCCGTGTTCGTGCAGCTCGGCGTGCTCGTGGTGATGTCCGCGACGACGCTGCTGACCTTGCGCATCACACCGGAGTCCGCGTTGCCGCCGCACAGGCGCACCGTCGGCCTCGTCAACCGGCCGAAGACGGCCGAAGGCGCCCGGCAGGTCGCCAGGGCCCAGCTCTTCCTCGCTTTCTGCGTGGGGCTGGGGATGTTGGCGACGTGCCGGGTGATGTGGAGCACCACTCCGCAGCAGGACGCCGAGGGCTCTGCCACCTCGACACTCGTTCTCACGCTGCTGCCCATCGCCCTCGGCACCCTGGCCGTGGTGGTGACGGCGCTGAGGGACCGGGGGCGAGGGGCGCGGGGCAGCGGCGGCGAGCGGTCTAGCGGCGTCGGCTGAGCGTCTGCAACTGCTGGCTGGTGGAGATCAGCTCCCTGGCCTCCTCCTCGTTGCTGACCATGGGCTGCGAGCCGTGCAGCGGCACACCGGCGCTCTCCGGCATGAAGCGGACGGCGAGCAGCCCGATCAGTCCGCTCACGATCAGGTAGATGCCGGGGATCAGGTTGTTGTGCGTGGCGCTGACCAGGCTCTCGGTGAACAGCGGTGTCGTTCCGCCGAAGGCGGCGACGGAGAAGTTGAACCCGATGCCCATGGCGGCGTAGCGCACGCTCGTGGGGAAGAGCGCGGGCAGCGTGGCGGCCGAGGGGGCCGCGAACCCGGCGAGCAGTGTCGCCAGGATCAGCACGCCGAGGGCGGGCAGCAGCCAGCCGTCCGAGCGGATCAGCAGGAAGGCGGGGACGGCCAGCACGATCTGGCCGATCGCCGCCCACCGGTAGACGGGGCGGCGGCCGACGCGGTCGCTCAGCCGTCCGACGAAGGTGATCAGCACCACCACCCACACCATGCCGACCAGCACGAGCACGTCGGAGGTCGTCCCGGAGCGCCCCAGCACTTCTGTCTGGTAGGTCGGCAGGTAGCCGGTGACCATGTAGTTGGTCACGTTGTAGAGCAGCACCAGACCGACACAGATCAGCAGCGGCTCCCAGTGCCTGCGCAGGATGGTGCGGAACTCGTGCCGGTTGGTCTCCTGGGCTGCGACCTTCTGGTCGTGTTCGTCCAGCTGCTGCTGGAAGGCGGGGGCCTCCTCCAGCTTGAGCCGCATGTACAGGCCGATCAGACCCAGCGGCCCCGCGATCAGGAACGGGATGCGCCAGCCCCAGGAGAGCATCTGCGCGTCGCTGAGGGCGAAGTTGAGCCCGGTGACGAGGACGGAGCCGAGCGCGTAGCCGATGAACGTCCCGAAGTCGAGGAAGCTGCCGAGGAAGCCGCGCCGGCGGTCGGGCGAGAACTCGGCGATGAAGGTGGTCGCGCCGCCGTACTCGCCGCCCGTCGAGAAGCCCTGCAGCATGCGGGCGACCAGCAGCAGGATCGGCGCGGCGATCCCGATGGTGGCGTAGCTGGGGATGAAACCGATCAGGAAGGTGCCGAACGCCATCAGGATCATGGTCGCGGCAAGGACCTTCTGGCGGCCCAGCTTGTCGCCGAGCGGCCCGAAGAAGAGCCCTCCGAGCGGGCGGACGACGAAGGCGGCGGCGAAGGTGGCGAACGAGGCGAGCAGCTGCGCCGAGTCGGAGGCCCCCGGGTAGAAGACCTTGCCGATCGTGGCGGCCAGGTAGCTGTAGACGCCGAAGTCGAACCACTCCATGCAGTTGCCGAGCGCGGAGGCCGTCACCGCCCGCTTGAGCATCGGCTCCTCGACGACCTGCACGTCGTCCTTGGTGAAGGGTCGGCCCTTACGGCGCAGTCTGCGCACCAGCTCGTCGCGCACCTGGCGGGGCAGCTCGGCGACCGCGTGCGGTACCTGCCGAGCCGTCGCCGCTTTGCCCCCCGGTTCTCGCTTGGGGCTCTCTGTCACGTCGGCATTCACACCCTTTGTTCCGTATGGCCGAATAGGCGGGATCTGCTCGATCGTACGGAAAGGCCGTAGCGGATCACGGAACCGGGTTGCCGGACTCGCCGCATACACACACGCGACCCCCGCACTCGGGCGGGGGCGCGCGGTCACGTGTGCGCGCCGGCCCCGTCGTCAGGGGGCCGAAGCGGACGGCGGCGAGCCGCTCAGCAGACGCCGTCGCCGGGCTTCGGGTTGGCGAGTGAGACGTACGGGCGCAGCCGCAGCCCGACCCAGGTGCCGACCAGCGCGGCGGCACCCCAGAGCCAACCGTGCAGGCTACCCGATGCGATCCCGGCGAGGTACGCGCCGATGTTGCAGCCGCCCGCCATGCGCGCGCCGACGCCCATCAGGACGCCGCCGAGCACCGCCGCCCCGGCCGTGCGCCAGGCGACGCCCCTGTGCCATGTCCACACGCCGCCCGCGGCGGCGGCCACGGCGGCACCGATCATGATGCCGATGTCGGTGAGGCTGGTCTTGTCGGCGAGCACCGGCCCAGCCAGAGCCTCGGCGTTCCCGGGCTGCTGCCAGTACGCCCAGGTTTCGGGCGAGCCGCCGAGCGCCCCCACGATCTTGGCGCCCCACAGGGCGAACGCACTGGTCACACCCCACGCGCCACCGGAGACGAGCAGCACGGCGGCCCCCAGGAAAGCGAGCACCAGCGCACCGGCGGCCAGCGGCCAGGAGCCGCGCACGGCGCGGGCCAGTGTGCCGCGCGCGGACGGCGGCACGCCCACGGGCGGCGGGTTGCGCCGGGCCTGCACCCGGCGCGAGACCAGCACCACGAGGGCCAGCAGCACCAGCGTCACCGCGAGGGAGCCCGCCCAGCCGAGGTGGTCGGAGAAGAGCACCGGATCGACGGCGGGCAGGTCGCTCCACAGCCCGTACTGCCAGGCGGCGAGCGTCGAGCCGACGACGAAGCCGCCGAGCGTCAGCACGATGGTGCTCTGCCCCGAGCCGACGGCGAAGAGGGTGCCGGAGGCGCAGGCACCACCGAGCTGCATGCCGACGGCGAAGAGGAAGGCGCCCAGCAGCAGCCCCACGCCGATCGGCCCGGCGCTGGGGGCCGGCGCGGCCCCGAACAGGCCTGTGCCGGTGCCGATGATCAGGGCGAACAGGGTGGCGGTCGTGCCGAGCAGGAGGGCGTGGGCCCGCAGGCCCGTGCCGTTGCCGACGGCGATCAGCTGCCGCCAGGCGGAGGTGAAGCCGAAGCGGGAGTGGAACAGGCCGACGCCGAGGCCGAGGCCGAGCAGCAGCAGGACACCCGGCTTGGTGCCGTGCGCGGCCCACACGTAGCCGGTCAGCCCCAGGCCGAGCACCAGGGCGATGACGAGCGGCAGCCGCCGCACAGCGGGCGCGGCGGGCGCCTCCGGCGCGGGCAGCCGGGTCGGCGCGGGCGTGAGCAGCGCCGTCGCCCGGGCGGAGGGAGCGGAGGGGGGAGCGGTTGTCACAAGCGTCTCCGTGCGCGTACGGGGAGGAGGAGCGAGGGCGGGGACGGGAGAGGGACGGCTGCGCCGACGCGGTCTCGTTCCCGTGCGTCCACCTCGCACGTCTCGCGTGATGAGACGCGACCTGGACCCGCGCGGGTACGGAGGGCTGCGCGTGCGCCGTCAGCGACGGGGGCGGCGACAGAGCGCGTCGTCCACGCTCCACGCGGTGGCCGCGAAGAGCGTGAGTGCGAGCGCCAACAGGCACGCTGGTCCGAACATGAGTGCAACAGTAAGGGAAGTCGCCGCCCGCACAGCAGTCGGTCTCGCGGAGCGAGACACCTGGTGAGACGAACAGGGGCGACATCCCGAAAGGTATTGCCCCCGAAGGGCATTGCCCCCGAAGGCCGGCGCCCCGAAGGGGCGCGGGGAACTGCGCGGCCGGCCGCCAAGCACCGGCACACGGCAGGGAAGCCCCCCTCCCCGACCACGGCGGGACGCCGCGCCCCTCCCCCGGCGCGGGCGCGCCGCAACGCCGGGGCGCGTCACCGGGGAGCCGACGCACCCCCCGTGAGGGGACCTCAGCGGGAGCGGGCCTTGAAGGCGGCCTTCCGGGCCGCCTTGGCGGCGTGCTTGTCGGGGTGCACCCTGCCCATCGTCTCCAGCACGTCCCCGGTCGCCGGGTGCTCGACCCGCCACGCCTTGTCGAAGAAGCCGGCGTGCTGGTCCACCAGGTCGCGGACGAGGTCGCGGAGCTCCTCCGGCTCGCCCGCGGTGGCGACCTGCGCCGCGATGGTGTCGACGGTCAGCCAGAAGACCATGTCCTCGTCGGGCTGGGGCACATCCGCCGCTCCCCGCTCGGCGAGCCACACCCGGGCCAGCCCGCCCAGCTCACGGTCGTCCAGCACCTCGCGGAGGGCGGGCTCGGCCTCCGGCCCGGCCAGGGAGAGTGCCTGCTGGCAGGTGAGGCGGCGCACGGGTGCGGACTCGTCGGTACCGCGGGCGGCGGCGAGGAGTTCGCGGGCCGCGCCCAGCGTCCCCTCCTCGGCCCGCGCCGCGAACCATCCCTCGATCTCGCTGCGCGCGTTGTCCTCGGTGTAGACGGGCAGGGTGGCCAGCAGCCGGTCGGCCCCGGCGTCCGCGAGGTCGCCGACGGCGGGCACCTCCATACCGGCCTCCCGCATGCGGGCCCGCACACCGTGCAGCCCCAGCGGGGTCAGCCGCACCATCCCGTAGCGGGAGACGTCCTCGTCGTCGAGCTCGCCGCCCAACTCCTCGGCCGCCGCGGCCTCTTCGCCCTCTGCGGCCTCCTGAGTGAGCGCTTCGTCGACCGGGCGGTACTCGACCAGACCCGTCGGTTCCAGCATGCGGAACTGCTCGTCGAGCCGCATCATCGCCGTGGAGACCGCTTCGAGCACCTCGTCGGTGGGCTCGTCCATGTCCTCGGGGACGATCATGGAGGCGGCCAGTACGGGGAGCGGCACCATCGAGCCGGCGGCGACGGCGGGTTCGGTGGCCGTGAGCAGGTAGAGGTTGCCGAGCGCGCTGTCGAGGGCCTCGCCCTCCTCCTCCGGGTCCCAGTCCAGGGCATCGAGATCGATGGCGTCGGTGTCGATCTCGCCGTCCGCTCCGACCGCGCCCTCGATACCGCCGAGCAGCTCCTCGAAACTGGGCGTCGCGGCGTCGGCGAGCACGGTCTCCAGGCCGCCCAGCCACAGCTCCAGGATGTCGGCGGGCGCCGGCATGGCCTCGTCGGGATCGCCGGTCAGGCCGCCGAGTTCGGCCTCGGGCGTGGCCCGGCCCACGGGTTCGTCGCTGCTCGGCTGCCCGTCGTCGGCCGCCGGGTCCTCCCCGCCCTCCTGGTCCTCCTCGATGACGAGCAGTCCGGTGTCCACGGCGAAGTTCCAGGCGTCGGCCGCCAGTGCGGGTGCCTCCTCCTCGCCGCCGAGCCCCAGGTGCGCGGCGGCCTCCTTCAGCTGCTCGGAGAGGAGTTCGCCGCCGGCTCCCACCGGGACCCCCGCTCCCTCGGGCCCGCCGCGGCGCGCCCAGCGGGTGAGTTCCACGGCACGGGCGAGCAGCGGTGCGGCCAGTGCGTCCCGTGCCAGTTCGGCATCGGAGGGCAGCCGTACGGGCGGCAGGGTGGGACGGTCGTCACCGGTCATGTGCGGGTTCATCTCCTACGAGTCCTACGGTTGCCGGACGGTGCGAGGACCAGCGTAGACGGGTTCTGTCCGCCGGTGCCCGAATCGTGCACCGGGCACGCAACAGCGGGGTGGCGTGACCGCTCGCGGGCCCGTCACGACCTTGACAACTGCCGTTCTCCCGCCATGCTTTACGCGCGTTGACAATGCCGCGCGAGAAGTCCGATCCGCTGTCGTCCCCCACCACACCTGTACGTCCGCACCGCTCTCGTACGTCCTGTCCCGTACGCCCCCCCACGCACCCGGAGGCCCTCCGTGCCGTTCCGTACCACCCCCGGATCCACGTCCCGCACCCCCGCCACCGCGGGCCGAACGTCCGACTCCGACTCCGGCTCCGGCTCCGGCTCCGGCCAGGCCTCCTCGCGGGCCTCCTCGCGGTCGGCCAGGAGCGCGACGCTGACCGTCGCCGCCGTCTGCGCCACGCTGCTCGCGCTGCCCGCGCTTCCGGCCTCGGCGGCCGTTCCGGGCGCCGAGGCCGCCCACGCGCCCCGCATCCACGACATCCAGGGCTCCACCAGACGCTCCCCGATGGCAGGGCAGCGGGTCGCCGGGGTGTTCGGAATCGTCACCGGCGTGCGCGACTTCGGGTCGGCGCGCGGCTTTTGGATGCAGGACCCGCACCCGGACCGGAACCCGGCAACCAGCGAGGGTCTCTTCGTCCACACCGGCGAGGAGAGCCCCGGCGTCTCGGTCGGCGACAGCCTGCGGGTGGCGGGCCGGGTCGGCGAGTACTACCCGGGCGGCGAGGAGGCGGGCGGCCAGTCGGTCACCGAACTGACGGACGCCACCTGGAAGGCGGCGGACGAGCGGGGGCGCCGGGGCAGCGGCGCGCTGCCGGACGCCTTCGCGCTCACCCCGCGCTCGGTGCCCGAGAGGTACGCGCCCGACGCCGGCGGGGGCAGCATCGAGAACCTCCGCCTGCGGCCCGGCCGGTACGCGCTGGACCGTTACGAGGCGCTGGAGGGCATGCGTGTCGCCGTCCGCGACGCGCGAGTCACCGGGCCCACCTCCCGCTACCACGACCTGTGGGTGACCACCGACCGGCGCCAGAACCCGACACCGCGGGGCGGCACCCTCTACGGCGGTTACGGCGACCAGAACGGCGCCCGTGTGAAGGTCTCCTCCCTCCTGCCGCTTCGGGAGCACCCCTTCCCCCAGGCGAACGTCGGCGACGAGCTGCGCGGCACCACCGAAGGCCCGCTCGACTACGACCAGTTCGGCGGCTACACCCTGCGCGCCACCACGCTCGGCTCCCACCGCGACCACCATCTGGAGCGCGAGCGCACGCGCGAGCAGCGCGCCGACGAGCTGGCGGTGGCCACCTACAACGTGGAGAACCTCTCCCCCGCGTCGGAGCCCGCCAAGTTCCGGCGTCTGGCCGACGGGCTGGTCACCAACCTCTCCTCGCCCGACATCGTGACCGTCGAGGAGGTGCAGGACGACACGGGCCCGAAGGACGACGGCACGGTCGGCGCCGACCGGACCCTGGCGATGCTCACGGAGGCCATCGAGAAGGCGGGCGGGCCCTCCTACGAGTGGCGTCAGATAGACCCGGTCGACCAGGCGGACGGGGGCCAGCCCGGCGGCAACATACGCGTCGCCTTCCTCTACAACCCCGAGCGGGTCTCCTTCACCGACCGCCCCGGCGGGGACGCGACGACACCCGTGCGGGTGGTCGGCGAGGACGGCGAGCCGGCGCTGTCCGCCTCACCAGGGCGCATCGCGCCGCAGGACCCGGCCTGGAAGGCCAGCCGCAAGCCGCTGGCGGGCGAGTTCCGCTTCCGTGGCCGCACGGTGTTCGTGGTCGCCAACCACTTCAGTTCCAAGGGCGGCGGCGATCTGGAGGGCGACCAGCCGATGGAGGGCAGGTTCCAGCCACCGGCCCGGCACTCGGAGCCGCAGCGCGTCGAACAGGGCAGGCTGCTGAACGCGTTCGTGCGGGACATCCGAGCACGCGACCGCGACGCCGTCGTCGTCGCGGGCGGCGACTTCAACGACTTCCCCTTCTCCCCCACGCTGGAGGCCCTGCGCTCAGGCCACGCCCTCACCAGCCCCATGGAGCGGTTGCCCGAGGACGAGCGCTACGGCTACGTCTTCAACGGCAACTCCCAGACGCTGGACCACCTGCTCACCAGCCCCGGCGCCGGCCGTCCCGAGTACGACATCGTCCACATCAACGCCGAGTTCGCCGATCAGACCAGCGACCACGATCCGTCGGTGGTCCGCATCCGACGCCGCTGATCCCGCTGCGGTCGCCTCAGCGCGGCGGCTGCTGGGGGCGTGGGCCGGGCTGGGCGTACGGGCCGGGCTGGGCGTACGGGCCAGGCTGAGCGTACGGGCCAGGCTGGGCCTGTGGCGGCTGCTGGACGTGCGGCGCGGCGGGCGGGGGCGCTGCCTGGGCACCCGGGTGCCTGTGGCCGTTTCCGGGTGCCCCCGCGGCCGTGCCCGTCAGGTCCCGTACCAGCAGCGTCGCGCCGGCGACGGCACCCGGCATCAGCGGGACGGCCAGCAGCGGCACCAGGAAGGCGAGGGTGAGGGGGACGCCGAAACCGAGGGCGAGCGCCTTGCGGCCCCGCAGCATGCGCAACCGCTCCCGCACGGGGATGCCCCGGCGCTGCATCGCCACCGAGGTGAGCTCCAGGGCGAGAAAGAACCCCGAGACGCAGAAGCCGAGCACCGGGACGACGGTCTGGCCGATCACCGGGATGAAGCCGAGTGCGAAGAGCGGGACGGTGAACACGAGAGTGCGGGAGAGCACGAAGAGACTGTCGGTGAGCGAGGTCCACAGCTCGCGCCACAGCGGCTGCTCGACGGCGCCCTCCGGCACCCCGCCCTCGCTCTCCTCGACCTTCTCCGACAGCTTCTCGTAGAAGGGGTCACCGATCAGCAGGGCGACGGCGGCGAACGTCACCACGGCCAGCATGAGCACCGCGAGCCACAGCATGACGGCGAAGACGCCGCGCGTCAGCATCCGCCCCACCGAGCCCCAGTCGTCGGCGAAGGGCGTGGCCCAGGCGGCGAGGTCGTCGGCGTAGAAGCCGAGAGCGGTGAGCACGGCCGCGTACAGCACGAGGGTGATGAGCGCGGGCAGCAGCCCGAACCCGAACCACCGCCCGCGGGTGAGCACCCACCGCTGTCCCTGCCCCAGATACCGCAGCCCGGCCCCAAGATCACGCATGCCCGCAAGCCTACGGCCTACGGGCATGCGCGCCAGGAGTCTGTGACCCAGCCTTCGCGATCGCTGCTCAGTTGTGACTGTGGAGCGCCTCGTTGAGGCCGCCCCACGAACCGCTGCGCTGGAGCGCCTCGACGGTGCCGGTGACGGAGTTGCGGCGGAAGAGCAGGTTGTTGGCGCCGGACAGCTCCAGCGCCTTGACGACCTTGCCGTCCGGCAGCGTGACCCGGGTGCCCGCGGTGACGTAGAGGCCCGCCTCGATGACGCAGTCGTCGCCCAGCGCGATGCCGAGCCCGGCCTCGGCGCCGATCAGGCAGCGCGCGCCGACGGAGACGATCTGCTTGCCGCCGCCGGAGAGGGTGCCCATGATCGAGGCGCCGCCCCCCAGGTCGGTGCCGTCCCCGAGGACGACGCCCGCGCTGATGCGGCCCTCCACCATGGAGGTGCCCAGGGTGCCCGCGTTGAAGTTGCAGAAGCCCTCGTGCATGACGGTGGTGCCCTCGGCCAGGTGCGCGCCGAGCCGGACGCGGTCGGCGTCGCCGATGCGCACACCCTTGGGGACGACGTAGTCGGTCATGCGCGGGAACTTGTCCACGCTGGTGACGGCCAGGTGGGTGCCGGAGGCGCGGGCGGCGAGCCGTACCTGCTCGACCCGCTCCACCGGGACGGGGCCGATGTTCGTCCAGGCGACGTTGGCCAGGTGGGCGAACTGTCCCTCCAGGCTGAGGCCGTGCGGCCGCACCAGGCGGTGGCTGAGCAGGTGCAGCCGCAGGTAGACGTCGTGGGCGTCCAGCGGCTTCGCCTCCAGTGAGGAGATGACCGTACGGACGGCCACGATCTCGACGCCGCGGCGGGGGTCCTCGCCGAGGGCCTGGGGCGCGCTCTCGCCGAGGAGCTCGGCGGCGCGTTCGGCGCTCAGCCGTTCGCTGCCCGCGGGCCCTGGTTCGGCGACGAGCTCGGGGCGCGGGAACCAGGTGTCCAGGACGGTCCCGTCGGCGGCCACCGTGGCGAGACCGGCGGCGACGGCCCCGGTGGTGCTGGGATTGGGTGCTTCGGTCATGTCTCGAACGCTATCCGGAGTGCGCACGGGATGACGAACCGGTCTGCGGGAAGGTCACCGGCCGCCGCCCGGATCGCCGAGCACCCGGGCGAGCGCTCCGCGGACCTCCTCCCGGTCGAAGGGCCGGTCGGTGAGCAGGAACTGGAGCAACAGCCCGTCGATGAGCGCGACCAGGGCGCGGGCCGTCGCCAGGTCGGCGGTGTGCCGGGAGAGCACCCGCACCATGTCGTCCAGCCACGCGGCGGCCACCGGCTGGAGCAGCGGGCGGCGCAGCGCCGCCAGGTAGAGCTCGTACTCCAGCCGGATGCGACCGCGCCCGCCGGAGGCGTACTCCTCCAGCACCCGTGTGAGTCCGTCCGCCACAGGGACGCCCTCGGTCAGCTCGTCGCTCCAGGACTCGATGGCGGTCTGCGGCTCGCTGTTGACCTGCTCCAGAGCGGCGAGCAGCAGGTCGTCGAGGCTCGCGAAGTGGTAGGTGGTCGAGCCGAGCGGCACGTCGGCCTCCGCGGCGACCGTGCGGTGACTGAGCGCCGCCATCCCCTTCAGCTCCACGAGGCGGATGGCGGCGTCGATGATGCGCTGCCTGCGCTCGGGGTCGTACCGCCGCGCCATCAATGCGTCCCACCCAGGTTCAGGACGACCACTCCGCAGATCACCAGCAGCAGGCCGAGGATCTTCGCGGCGGTGACGGACTCGCCGATGAAGACCATGCCGATCAGGGCGATGACCGCCGTACCCGCGCCCGACCAGATGGCGTACGCCGTCCCCACGGACATCGTCTTGAGCGTGTGCGACAGCAGCACGAACGCCACCACGTATCCGGCGGCGGTGATCAGGGACGGCACCAGCTTGCTGAAGCCGTCGCTGTACTTCATCGCCGTCGTCCCCAGCACCTCGGCGAGGATCGCTCCCGCGAGCGTCACATAGACCATGCGTACGAGCGTACACAACGATGCGTACGGGCGTACGTACGGCGTGAGGGCCGTGCCCAGGATCTCCTGGGCACGGCCCTTTCGAACGGTTCTCCGCGACGCGCGTGCTCAGACGTTGAAGCCCAGCGCCCGCAGCTGCTCGCGGCCGTCGTCGGTGATCTTGTCCGGGCCCCACGGGGGCATCCACACCCAGTTGATCTTGAGCTCGTTGACGATGCCCTCGGTGGCGGACTGCGCCTGGTCCTCGATGACGTCGGTCAGCGGACACGCCGCCGAGGTGAGCGTCATGTCGATGGTGGCGCTGTTCGCGTCATCGACGTGGATCCCGTAGATCAAGCCGAGGTTGACGACGTCGATGCCCAGCTCAGGGTCGACGACGTCCATGAGCGCCTCGCGAACCTCTTCCTCGCTCGCGGGCTTGGTGGTCATCTCGGTCATGCCGTCTTCTCCTTGGCCGAGTCGGCTTCGGTCGTGCCCAGCGCCTGCGCCGTCGCGTCCTTCCAAGCCATCCAGCTCAGCAGCGCGCACTTCACCCGCGCCGGGTACTTCGAGACCCCGGCGAACGCCACGGCGTCCTCCAGCAGGTCCTCCATGTGCTCGTCCGGCTCCAGCTGGCCCCTGGACTGCATCAGCTCCAGAAACTTCTCCTGGATGCTGCGGGCCTCGGACAGCTCCTTGCCGACCAGCAGCTCGTTGAGTACCGAGGCGCTGGCCTGGCTGATGGAGCAGCCCTGGCCGTCGTACGACACGTCCTCGATCCTGTCGCCGTCGTACCGCACCCGCAAGGTGATCTCGTCGCCGCACGTCGGGTTGACGTGGTGCACCTCGGCGTCGCCGTCGCGCAGCCCACGCCCGTGCGGGTTCTTGTAGTGGTCCAGGATCACTTCCTGGTACATCGAGTCCAGCTTCACCGACAGCCCCTAAGCGAAGAAGTTCCGTACGTGCTCCAGGCCGTCCGCCAGGGCGTCCACCTCGGCGGGCGTGGAGTACAGATAGAACGACGCTCGCGTCGTCGCGGGAATTCCGTACCGCAGGCAGACCGGGCGGGCGCAGTGGTGCCCGACCCGGACGGCGATGCCCTGTTCGTCCAGCACCTGGCCCACGTCGTGCGGGTGGATGTCACCGAGCGTGAAGGAGATCGTCGCACCGCGGTCCTCGGCCGTGGCGGGGCCGATGATCCGCAGATCCGGAATCTCCGTGAGCCGGCGCACCGCGTACTGGGTCAGCGCCTGCTCGTGCTGGTGGATGCGGTCCATCCCGATGGCCGACAGGTAGTCCACCGCCGCGCCCAGCCCGACCGCCTGGGCGACCGGCGGGGTGCCCGCCTCGAACTTGTGCGGCGCCGGAGCGTACGTCGACGAGTGCATCGTGACGGTCTCGATCATCTCCCCGCCGCCCAGGAAGGGCGGCAGGTCGTTGAGCAGCTCCTGGCGGCCCCACAGCACGCCGATGCCGGTCGGGCCGCACATCTTGTGCCCGGTGAAGGCCACGAAGTCGGCCTGCAGCGCCTGCACGTCCAACACCATGTGCGGCGCCGCCTGCGAGGCGTCCACCACCACCAGAGCGCCCACCTCCTGCGCCCGCCGCACGATGTCCTCGACGGGGTTGAAGGTGCCCATGATGTTGGAGACGAGCGTGAGCGCGACGACCTTGGTGCGCTCCGTGATCAGCTCCTCGACCCCGGCCAGGTCGAGACGGCCCTCGTCGGTGAGCCCGAACCACTTCAGCTTCGCGCCCGTACGCTGCGACAGCAGCTGCCACGGGACGATGTTGGAGTGGTGCTCCATCTCCGTGATGACGATCTCGGTGTCCCGCTCCACGCGGTAGGGCTCGTCGGCCCAGCCGAGCATGTTCGCCACCAGGTTCAGCGACTCCGAGGCGTTCTTGGTGAAGACCACCTCATCGCGGCTGGGCGCGTTGATGAACGCGGCGACCTTGTCGCGCGCGCCCTCGTACAGCGCCGTCGCCTCTTCCGCGAGCACGTGCACGCCGCGGTGGACGTTGGCGTTGTGCTTCTCGTAGTAGTCGGCCAGCGCGTCGAGCACCTGGGTCGGCTTCTGCGAGGTCGCGGCGTTGTCCAGGTAGACGAGCCTCTGCCCGTCGTGCACCTGGCGGTCCAGGACGGGGAAGTCCTTACGGATGGCCTCGGTGTCCAGCAGGCCCGGGAGCTGTGTCACGCAGTGGCACCACCCTTCACGTACTGCTCGTAGCCCTCTTCCTCCAGCTTGTCGGCCAGCTCGGGACCGCCGGACTCGGCGATCCGGCCCTTGGCGAACACGTGCACGTGGTCGGGCTTGATGTAGCGGAGGATGCGCGTGTAGTGCGTGATCAGCAGGGTGCCGACCTCGCCGGACTCGCGGACGCGGTTGACGCCCTCGGAGACGACGCGCAGCGCGTCCACGTCGAGCCCGGAGTCGGTCTCGTCCAGGATCGCGATCTTCGGCTTCAGCAGCTCCAGCTGAAGGATCTCGTGGCGCTTCTTCTCACCGCCGGAGAAGCCCTCGTTCACGTTGCGCTCGGCGAACTTCGGGTCGATGGAGAGCCGCTCCATGGCCTCCTTGACCTCCTTGACCCACGTCCGCAGCTTGGGAGCCTCACCGCGGATGGCGGTGGCGGAGGTGCGCAGGAAGTTGGAGACGGAGACGCCGGGGACCTCCACCGGGTACTGCATGGCGAGGAAGACACCCGCGCGGGCGCGCTCGTCGACGGACATCTCCAGGACGTCCTCGCCGTCGAGCTTCACGGAGCCGCCGGTGATCGTGTACTTCGGGTGACCGGCCAGCGAGTAGGCCAGGGTGGACTTGCCGGAGCCGTTGGGGCCCATGATCGCGTGCGTCTCACCCTGCTTCACGGTCAGGTCGACGCCGCGCAGGATCTCGTTCGGGCCGCCTTCGGTCTCGACGGAGACGTGCAGGTCGTTGATCTCAAGCGTTGCCATGGGGGCTTCAGGACTCCTGTGTGACGGAGACGAGCACTGCCGCATCGGGGCCGTCTCCTTCGATCTTTACGGGGTACACGGGGACGGGACGGGTGGCGGGCAGACCGGAGGGCTTGCCGGTCCGCAGATCGAAGCGCGAGCCGTGCAGCCAGCACTCGATCATGCAGTCCTCCACGTCGCCCTCGGACAGCGACACGTTCGCATGCGTGCAGATGTCGTTGACGGCGAACACCTCGCCCTCGGTGCGGACGACGGAGACCGGGACACCGCCCAGCTCCACCCGCAGCGGGGTGTCCTCCTCCAGCTCGCCGAGCGAGGCGACGCGTGCGAAGCCTTCCTCGCTCATGAGACGGACGCCTCCAGCTCGGCCTCGATCTTGGCGAGCAGCCGCTCCTCCACGTCCGGGAGGCCGACCTGCTGCACGAGCTCGGCGAAGAAGCCGCGCACCACCAGGCGGCGGGCCTCCTGCTCGGAGATGCCCCGCGCCATCAGGTAGAACAGCTGCTCGTCCTCGAAACGGCCGGTCGCCGAGGCGTGTCCGGCCCCCACGATCTCGCCGGTCTCGATCTCCAGGTTCGGCACCGAGTCGACGCGCGAGCCGTCGGTCAGCACCAGGTTCCGGTTCAGCTCGTAGGTGTCGGTGCCGAGGGCGTCCGCCTGGATGAGCACGTCACCGATCCACACCGCGTGCGCGTCGTCGCCCTGGAGCGCGCCCTTGTAGGCGACGTTGCTGCGGCAGTTCGGCGTGTCGTGGTCGACCAGCAGGCGGTGCTCCTGGTGCTGGCCCGCGTCGGTGAAGTACAGCCCGTACAGCTCGGCCTCACCGCCGGGGCCCGCGTAGTTCACGCGCGGGTTGAGCCGCACCACGTCGCCACCGAAGGTGACCACGACGGACTTGAACGTCGCGTCCCGGCCGACCAGCGCGTTGTGCTGCGAGCAGTGCACGGCGGTGTCGTCCCAGTCCTGCACCGAGACCACGGTCACCTTCGCGCCGTCGCCGAGGACGAACTCGACGTTGGCCGAGCGCACCGCGTCACCGGTGTGGTCGATGACGATGACGGCCTCGGCGAAGGCGCCCACGTCGAAGACCGTGTGCCCGTAGGACACGCCGCCCTCGCCGTGCAGGCTCACCCGCACAGGCTCGGTCAGCACCGCGTCCTTGGGCACCGAGATGACGGAGGCCTTCTCGAAGGAGGAGAACGCCTGGGCCGCCACCCGGTCCACCGGCTTGCCGGCCCGGCCGACGCGCTTGTCGTCACGCCCGACGGCCTCGACGGTGACGCCGTCGGGCGCCGACACGTCGACCTTGATGCCGCCTGACGCCTGCGCCGTGCCGTCGTGCAGGCCCTTGAGCCGGTCCAGCGGAGTGAAGCGCCACTCCTCCTCGCGACCGTGCGGCACCGGGAAGTCCGCCACGTCGAAGGACGGCGGGGCGCTCATCCTCGTGGCGGTGGTGGACTCTGCGGCCACCGCGATGGCTCCGGAGGTGTTCGAACCGCCCGGAATAGTCTGGGCCTCAGCCATGGCTGTCGTGTTGCTCGCTTTCTTGGGTCAAGAACGGTGCTGTCTGAAGGCGGGGGCCGGCGTCAGCCGACCGCGCCCTCCATCTGCAGCTCGATCAGCCGGTTCAGCTCCAGCGCGTACTCCATCGGCAGCTCCTTGGCGATCGGCTCGACGAAGCCGCGCACGATCATCGCCATGGCCTCGTCCTCGGCCAGACCGCGGCTCATCAGGTAGAAGAGCTGGTCGTCGCTGACCTTGGAGACCGTCGCCTCGTGGCCCATCGTCACGTCGTCCTCGCGGACGTCGACGTAGGGATAGGTGTCCGAGCGCGAGACGGTGTCGACCAGCAGCGCGTCGCACAGCACGTTGGACTTGGAGCCCTCGGCGCCCTCGCCGATCTCGATGAGACCGCGGTAGGAGGTGCGGCCACCGCTGCGCGCCACCGACTTGGAGACGATGTTGGAGGAGGTGCGGGGGGCCATGTGGACCATCTTGGCGCCCGCGTCCTGGTGCTGGCCCTCGCCGGCGAAGGCGACGGACAGCGTCTCGCCCTTGGCGTGCTCACCCATGAGGTAGACCGCCGGGTACTTCATCGTCACCTTGGAGCCGAGGTTGCCGTCGACCCACTCCATGGTCGCGCCCTCGTAGGCCACGGCGCGCTTGGTGACCAGGTTGTAGACGTTGTTCGACCAGTTCTGGATCGTCGTGTAGCGGCAACGGCCGCCCTTCTTGACGATGATCTCCACGACGGCCGAGTGCAGCGAGTCCGAGTCGTAGATCGGCGCGGTGCAGCCCTCGACGTAGTGCACGTAAGCGTTCTCGTCGACGATGATCAGCGTCCGCTCGAACTGGCCCATGTTCTCCGTGTTGATCCGGAAGTAGGCCTGGAGCGGGATGTCGACGTGCACGCCCGGCGGAACGTAGATGAAGGAGCCGCCGGACCACACCGCCGTGTTCAGCGCGGCGAACTTGTTGTCGCCGGCCGGGATGACGGTGCCGAAGTGCTCCTGGAACAGCTCGGGGTGCTCACGCAGCGCCGTGTCCGTGTCCAGGAAGAGGACGCCCTGCTTCTCCAGGTCCTCACGGATCTGGTGGTAGACGACCTCCGACTCGTACTGCGCGGCGACACCGGCGACCAGGCGCTGCTTCTCCGCCTCCGGGATGCCGAGCTTGTCGTAGGTGTTCTTGATGTCCTCGGGCAGGTCCTCCCAGGACTGGGCCTGCTTCTCGGTGGACCGGACGAAGTACTTGATGTTGTCGAAGTCGATGCCCGACAGGTCCGAGCCCCAGTTCGGCATCGGCTTCTTCTCGAAGAGCTTGTGGCCCTTGAGCCGGAGCTTGAGCATCCAGTCGGGCTCGTTCTTCTTCTCCGAGATGTCACGGACGACATCCTCGGACAGGCCGCGCTTGGCGGCGGCGCCCGCGGCGTCGGAGTCGGCCCAGCCGTACTCGTACTTGCCCAGCCCCTCAAGCTCGGGGTGAGCAGTTTCTGTAGGAGCAGTCATGCGGGGTTCCTCCCGGCCTCGTTCGCATGGGTGGCGGTGCTGCTGGTCTTACTGGTCTTACTGGTCTTCGGCGATATCGCGGTGGTGGGTGGTGCCGAGGTCTGCGGTGATCCCTGGGCCTGCGGCCGCGGCGGGTGTTTCTGCGCCGCGGACTTCGGCTGTGCCCCAGGGACGAAGGTCGTACACACCCCGTCGCCGTGCGCGATGGTCGCCAGACGCTGGACGTGCGTGCCGAGCAGGCGGGAGAAGACCTCCGTCTCCGCCTCGCACAGCTGGGGGAACTGCTCGGCCGTGTGGGCCACCGGGCAGTGGTGCTGGCACAGCTGCTCGCCCGCCTGCGCGGGGGCCTCCCGCGCCGTGGCAGCGTACCCGTCCTCGGACAGGGCGCGCGCCAGCGCCCGCGCGCGGTCCTTTGGGGGCACTCCGGCGAGCGCCGCGTGGTACTTCTCGGCCTGCGCCTCGACGCGGGCCCGCGCGAAGGCGGCGATCGCCGCCTCCCCGACCTCTCCGCCGCCCGCCTGCTGGGCGATCCAGCGCAGCGCGTCGGCGGCCAGCTCGTCGTACGCCTGATCGAAGGCGTCCCGGCCGCAGTCCGTGAGGGCGAACACCTTGGCGGGCCGCCCCCTGCCCCGCGAACCGTAGACCCGCTTCGCGCGGGCCTCCACGACGCCCTCACCGGTGAGCGCGTCGAGGTGCCGGCGGACCGCCGCCTGGGTCAGCTCCAGGCGCAGCGCCAGCTCGGCCGCGGTGGACGGGCCGTGATCGAGAAGGGAACGGGCGACCTTGTTCCGCGTGCCGGACTGCTCGTCCTGCGCCGACTGCGGCGCCGGGGCGGACTGCGGCGCCGGGGCGGACTGCCCCGACTGCGGACCCTGAGCCGACCGCGGTGACGCTCCGGCCCCGGCCGCCCGTACTGTTTGCGTGGTCTGCGATGCGGAGGGACCGGGCACGGCGGCTTCGCCGGTGGCCGCTGCGGCCATCGGTCGGTCCTCCCGAGCCTCGTCCCTCTTTTTCACAACGCCATTGTTGCTTAATTCGGCGGAACCCGGCAAGCGCCGCCTGTGACCAGTCACAATGGGGTGCGTCACGTAAGGCGTACCTAACCCGCAAACCCCCGGACGGAGCACCCGGGGCCGCTCCTTAGACTGCGTCCATGCGAAGTTCAGCGGCGCTCGAGGTCGCGGGGCTGGTGAAGCGGTACGGCGACAAGACCGCCGTCGACGGGCTCGACCTGACCGTCGAGCGCGGCACCGTCACCGCCTTCCTGGGCCCCAACGGTGCGGGCAAGACCACCACCGTCGAAACCTGCGAGGGCTACCGCCGTCCGGACGAGGGCACCGTCCGGGTACTCGGTTACGACCCCGTCACCCAGGGCGGCGAGCTGCGGCCCCGGATCGGCGTCATGCTGCAGAGCGGCGGCATCTACCCGACTGCGCGCGCCGAGGAGACGCTGCGCCACATGGCGACGCTGCACGCCCACCCGCTGGACGTGCCGGCTCTCATCGAACGCCTCGGCCTGGGCAGCTGCGGCCGTACGCCCTACCGCCGGCTGTCCGGCGGCCAGCAGCAGCGCCTCGCGCTGGCCCTCGCCCTGGTCGGACGGCCCGAGCTCGTCTTCCTGGACGAGCCCACCGCCGGGCTCGACCCGCAGGCCCGCCACGCCACCTGGGACCTCGTGCGCGACCTGCGCGCCGACGGGGTCACCGTGCTGCTGACCACACACCACATGGAAGAGGCCGAGGAGCTGTCCGACGACGTCGCCATCGTCGACGGCGGCAAGGTCATCGCCCAGGACGCGCCCGACCTCCTGTGCAAAGGCGGCGCCGAGAACACCCTCCGCTTCGCCGGGCGCCCGGGACTGGACCTCGCCTCGCTGCTCAAGGCCCTCCCCGCGGGAACCGACGCGGCCGAGACCCACCCGGGCAGCTACCGGGTGACCGGAACGGTCGACCCCCAACTGCTCGCCACCGTCACCTCCTGGTGCGCCCAGAACGGCGTACTGCCGGACCGCATCTCGGTGGAGCGCAGAACGCTGGAGGACGTCTTCCTGGAGCTGACGGGGAAGGAGCTGCGTTCATGAAGCAGCACGCCCTGACCGGCCGGGGGTCCGGGGGTCGCCCCCCGGGAAAACACAGCTTGGAGCTGACGGGGAAGGAGCTGCGCTCATGAGGCGGCACGCCCCGACCGGCCGGGGGTCCGGGGGTCGCCCCCCGGGAAAACACAGCCTGGAGCTGACGGGGAAGGAGCTGCGCTCATGAGCGGGCGTGCTGCTACCGGTACGTACGCGCCGGAGCCGGGCGCCGCGCCGCTGCCGCGCATGGTGCGCGCGCAGGCGTGGCTGGAGACGCGGACGCAGCTGCGCAACGGCGAGCAACTGCTGCTGACCGTCATCATCCCGACCCTGCTGCTCGTCCTCTTCAGCGCCGTGGACATCGTCGACACCGGCGGGGGCTCGCGGGTGGACTTCCTCGCGCCCGGCATCCTCGGCCTGGCCGTCCTGTCGACCGCCTTCACCGGGCAGGCGATCTCCACCGGCTTCGAGCGGCGCTACGGCGTGCTGAAGAGGCTCGGCGCCTCGCCGCTGCCCCGCTGGGGGCTGATGACGGCCAAGACGTGTTCCGTCCTGGTCATCGAGGCTCTCCAGGTGCTGCTGCTGAGCGTGGTGGCGCTCGCCCTGGGCTGGTCGCCGCACGGCAACCCGGCCACCGTCCTGCTCCTGCTCCTGCTGGGCACGGCCGCCTTCTCCGGGCTGGGCCTGCTGATGGCGGGCACGCTCAGGGCGGAGGCGACGCTGGCGGGGGCGAACCTCGTCTTCATCCTGCTGCTGGTCGGCGGGGGCGTGATCGTCCCGCTGGACAAGTTCCCCGACGCGGCGCAGAGCGCCCTTCAGCTGCTGCCGATCTCCGCCCTCTCCGACGGGCTGCGCGACGTGCTCCAGCAGGGGGCCGGGATGCCCTGGGGCGACCTGGCGGTCCTGGCGGTGTGGGCCGTGGTGGCGCTGGGTGCGGCGGCGCGCTTCTTCAAGTGGGAGTGACCGCGCCTTCCAGCGGGAGTCCTTCACGTGGGAGTGACCGGCCGCCACACCGGTCGGAGAGGCGCAACGGCGCACCGCCACCCCCTCGTGAAAGCGCGCACAAGCAGCGCTCTACGATGGCTCCGTGCCGAAACTGCTCGAACTCGTACGTAACCCCATCGCGTACATCGCCGCGCGCTGGACCCCCTCCCCCCGCACCGTGCAGCGGGCGGCCTTCACCGCGCTGCTGATGAGCATCGTCATCGTGGTGACCGGCGGGGCGGTGCGGCTCACCGGTTCGGGGCTCGGGTGCGACACCTGGCCCAAGTGCAGCGACGACAGCCTCACCGCCACCTCGGCGATGGGCGTCCACGGGGCCATCGAGTTCGGCAACCGCATGATGACCTGGGTGGTCTCGGCCGCCGTCGGCTGGACCATCATCGCCGTACGGTCGATGAAGCCCGCCCGCAAGGGGCTGAGCCGACTCGCCTGGTCGCAGTTCTGGGTCGTGATGAGCAACGGCGTCGTCGGCGGCATCACCGTGTGGGTGAAGCTGAACCCGTTCGTGGTGGCCGGCCACTTCCTGGCCGCGACGGCGCTCCTGACGGTCACGACACTCACCTGGTTGCGCACCCGCGAGGGTGAGGCCCCGCCCCGCCCGCTGGTGGGCAGCCCCGTCAAGAAGCTCACCTACGTCCTGACCTTCTTCGCCGCCTGCCTCATCGTCGCCGGCACGGTCGTGACGGGCGCGGGACCGCACGCGGGTGACAGCAGCGACGTGAAGCGCATGCCGATCGCCGTGGAACTGGCGACGCAGACCCACGCGGCGCTGGCCTGGGTCGTGGTGGCGCTGACGGTGCTGCTGTATGTCGGCCTCCGCGTCATGGACGCCCCCAAGGGCCCCCGGAGCACCGCGCGCAATCTGCTCGTCGTCCTCCTCGCCCAGGGGGTCATCGGGTACGTCCAGTACGTCACCGACCTCCCCGAGGTGCTGGTCGGCGTGCACCTGCTGGGCTCGACGCTGGTGTGGATCGGCGTCCTGCGGGTGGTGCTCTCGACGCGCGAGCGGGCACCGCTCGCGGCGGCCACCGCACCGGAGCCGGAGTTGGCCTCCGCCACCACCGCGCCCGCGGCGACCCCGCAGCCGGCGGCCCCCGCCCCGGCCGCGGGCCACTGAACGACACCGTCCGCACTCACACCGGCACCGGCCACCCGCCGCCGCCCGCACTCGCGCCCGCACCGGCCGGCCGCCACCGATGGCGTCCGCTGACACCGTCCGCCACCGCGCCGGGGACGGCCAAGGCCCGCGTCGGCACCGTTCGCCCCGCCCCCTCGCCCCAGCCGCTACCCGCCGGTAGCATCTGCTTCATGGCAGCAGACAGCAGCAAGCAGGCGGGCCGGCTCGCCAAGCAGATCAGCGGGTTCGCGAAGCGGCACGGCGGTGCCGCCGAAGCTCAGATCGCCTATGTGGGTCAGCGGGGTTTCCGTATCTCCCTGGTGAGCTCGGACGGCACCTGGGGCGATCTGATGGCGCCCTCGAAGGAGGCGGCCGAGGAAGCCGTGCGGGCGGCAGGTGCCACGCTCAAGGAGAGCTTCGACGGCGAGATGGCCGAGCACATGCGCACGGGCCCCTACGAGTGGGAGCGCATGGCCGGCATCCAGGTGGGCGGCCCCGCCAACCGGTAGCGGCGCCGTCCCGAGCGCGCCCTCGTCCCGCTCCCGTCGAGCCGCATCCTCGTCCCACGCCCGTGGAGCACGAGTGGTCGCGTCCCGTGGAGCACGGGCGGTCGCGCCTGGGGGAAGCAGCGGGAGCACCGGTGACGCCGCGGGGCGACACGACACGAATGGCTCCCTCCCGTCCGCCGGGAGGGAGCCATTCGTGTGGCGTGGGGAGAAGCCTGTGCGCGCCCGCGAGCGTCCGCGCGGGCCTCAGCGAAGGAACGGGTCGATGGCCACGGCGGCGAAGACGAGCGACACGTACGTGATCGACCAGTGGAAGAGGCGCATCTCCTTGAGCTTGGCGCCGGTCAGGCCCGCGCGGGCGCGAGCCCGTAGTGCGTGCGCCTCCCAGAGCCACAGTCCGCCGGCCAGTACCGCCACCAGGGGGTAGAACCAGCCGACGTACCCCAGCGGCCACAGCAGCAGGGACACCAGCACCATGATCCAGCTGTAGACGACGATCTGGGTGGCCACGGTGACGTTGCTGGCGATGGCGGGCAGCATCGGCACGCCGACCCGCTGGTAGTCCTCCTTGACCTTCATGGACAGCGGCCAGTAGTGCGGCGGCGTCCAGAAGAACATCACCAGGAAGAGGATGACGGCGGCCCAGCTCACCTCATTCGTGACGGCGGACCAGCCGATGAAGACGGGCAGGCAGCCTGCGATGCCGCCCCAGACGATGTTCTGCGACGTACGCCGCTTGAGGAGCATCGTGTAGACGACGACGTAGAAGAGGAGAGCGCCCAACGACAGGGCGGCCGAGAGCCAGTTGACCAGCAGGCCGAACATCAGGGTGGAGACCACCGCGAGGCTGATGCCGAAGACCAGGCACTCCCACGGCTTGACCATGCCGGTGACCAGCGGGCGGTGCTCGGTGCGGTGCATGAGCGCGTCGATGTCGCGGTCGATGTACATGTTCAGCGCGTTGGCGCCACCCGCCGACAGATAGCCGCCGAGGCAGGTGATCACCACGAGCCGGAGGTCAGGCACGCCCTGAGCCGCCAGGAACATGACCGGGATGGTGGTCATGAGAAGCAGCTCGATGATCCGCGGCTTGGTCAGCTCGATGAACGCCTTCACGCGGGCGCCGAGCGGCCGGTGGCCGCTGGGCTCCAGCGTCCCCGCGGGACGGGATTCGACGGCCGTCACGGACACCCCTGATCGACTCATTGGGAACCAGCGAGCCGACGCTACGGGCACACAGCAGGAAAAGGTGCAGGCCCGGGTCAAGCTCGCGCGTACCACGCCACTTTAGACGCCTGCCATACCTCGCCCGTCATGGGGGGTCGCCCGTGTTGGCCCTCATCGTGGGTGGTCAGCCCGGCCGTGCCGCCGGCCCGCGCGGGGCCCACAGCGTCCCCGGAGGTCAGCGAGGCGGGCAGATCCGAGCGCTGATGGGCCGTGTTCGACGGGCGAATCAGGGGAACAGACGTCAGCCTGGGAGTGGGTGCCGCGGCGCCCCGGGCAGCCAATCGGTGGGAATAGCACATATCTCTCCCACGTTCTGGTGAGTGGCGGCCGGGGGCGCGGCGGTGACCACACAGTGACCTGTCGAAAAGTCGCACGTCCCGGCAACGGTACGCTCGACACCGCCCGGTGAGCGCACACACCGGCCATCGAACATGTGGAGAGGAGCCCTGACGCAGGGTGAGCACCAAGCCGACCACCACAGACTTTGAGTGGACCGACCTGGACCAGCAGGCCGTGGACACGGTTCGAGTCCTGGCCATGGATGCCGTGCAGAAGGTCGGTAACGGCCATCCCGGTACGGCCATGAGCCTGGCGCCCGTCGCGTACCTGCTCTACCAGAAGCTGATGCGCCACGATCCGACCGACCCGGACTGGACCGGTCGCGACCGCTTCGTCCTCTCCGCGGGGCACTCCAGCCTCACGCAGTACATCCAGCTCTTCCTGGCCGGTTACGGCCTGGAGATGGACGACCTCAAGTCGTTCCGTACCTGGGGCAGCCGCACGCCCGGCCACCCCGAGCACGGCCACACGGTGGGTGTGGAGACGACGACGGGCCCGCTGGGCCAGGGTGTCTCCAACGCGGTCGGCATGGCGATGGCCGCCCGCTACGAGCGCGGCCTCTTCGACCCCGAGGCGGCCCCGGGCGAATCCCCGTTCGACCACGACATCTGGGTCATCGCCAGCGACGGCGACCTGGAGGAGGGCGTCTCCGCCGAGGCCTCCTCGCTCGCGGGCCACCAGCGGCTGGGCAACCTGATCGTGCTGTGGGACGACAACCACATCTCGATCGAGGGCGACACCGCGACCGCGTTCTCCGAGGACACGCTGCGGCGGTACGAGGCCTACGGCTGGCACGTGCAGCGCGTCGACCAGAAGGAGGACGGCGACCTCGACCCGAAGGGGCTGTACAAGGCCCTCAAGGCGGCGCAGGCCGAGACCGAGCGCCCCTCCTTCATCGCGATGCGCTCCATCATCGCCTGGCCGGCCCCCAACGCCCAGAACACCGAGGCAGCGCACGGCTCGGCACTGGGCGACGACGAGGTCGCCGCCACCAAGCGCGTGCTGGGCTTCAACCCGGAGAAGGACTTCTTCATCTCCGACGAGGTCTTCGCGCACGTCCGCAAGGCCAGCGACCGCGGTCGCGAGATGCAGTCCGCGTGGGACAAGCGGATGGCCGCGTGGCGCGAGGCCAACCCGCAGCGCGCCGCCGAGTTCGACCGCGTCCGCGAGGGCAGGCTGCCCGAGGGCTGGGAGAAGGCGCTGCCCGTCTTCCCCGCCGGCGAGTCGGTCGCCACCCGTAAGGCGTCCGGCAGCGTGCTCAAGGCGCTCGGCCCCGTCATCCCCGAGCTGTGGGGTGGCTCCGCCGACCTGGCCGGCTCGAACAACACGACGTTCGCGAAGACGTCCTTCCTGCCGAAGGGCAATCCGCTGCAGGGCGCCGACCCGTACGGGCGTACGGTGCACTGGGGCATTCGCGAGCACGCGATGGGTTCGACGATGAACGGCATCGCGCTGCACGGCAACACGCGGGTCTACGGCGGCACGTTCCTGGTCTTCTCCGACTACATGCGTCCGGCCGTCCGGCTCGCCGCGCTGATGAAGGCGCCCGTCACCTACGTGTGGACGCACGACTCCATCGGCCTGGGCGAGGACGGCCCCACGCACCAGCCGGTCGAGCACCTGAGCGCGCTGCGCGCCATTCCGGGGCTCAACGTCGTCCGTCCGGCGGACGCCAACGAGACCGCCGAGGCGTGGGCGGAGATCCTGCGCCGCCACAGCAGCAACCCGGCGCCGCACGGCATGGCACTGACCCGGCAGGGCGTGCCGACCTACGAGGCGAACCCGGCCGCCGCCAAGGGCGGTTACGTGCTGTTCGAGGCGGAAGGCGGCCACCCGCAGGTCGTCCTGATCGCCACGGGCTCCGAGGTGCAGCTCGCCGTCAAGGCGCGCGAGCAGCTGCAGGAGCAGTCCATCCCCACGCGGGTCGTCTCGATGCCGTGCCTGGAGTGGTTCGAGGAGCAGGAGCAGTCCTACCGCGACAGCGTCCTGCCGCCCAACCTCAAGGCGCGCGTCGCCGTCGAGGCGGGCATCGGACTGACCTGGCACCGCTACGTCGGCGAAGCGGGACGCATCGTGTCGCTGGAGCACTTCGGCGCCTCGGCCGACGGCAAGGTGCTCTTCAAGGAGTTCGGTTTCACCGCGGACGCCGTGGAGCTGGCGGCGAAGGAGTCGCTGCAGGCAGCGTCCCGCTGAACCGCCGAGGACTCCCCCCGGACCCGTCCGGGAGGTGCCTGTGGGTGGTCGTTCACCTGAGCGACCACCCGGCGGGCCCCGACACAACGAAAAGCCAACAAGCACAGGAGATGCGAATCCCATGACAGACGCACTGAAGCGCCTTACAGACGAAGGCGTCGCGATCTGGCTGGACGACCTGTCGCGCAAGCGCATCACGTCGGGCAACCTCGGCGAGCTGATCGACGAGCACCACGTGGTCGGCGTGACGACCAACCCGACCATCTTCCAGAAGGCCATCTCGGCAGGTGAAGGCTACGAGCAGCAGGTCTCCGACCTGGCCGCCCGCCGCGTCTCCGTCGAGGAGGCCGTCCGCATGATCACCACGGCGGACGTCCGCGACGCCGCCGACGTGATGCGTCCGGTCTACGACGCGACCGGCGGCAAGGACGGCCGGGTCTCCATCGAGGTCGACCCGCGTCTGGCCCACAACACCAAGGCGACGGTCGCCGAGGCCCGCCAGCTGGCCTGGCTGGTCGACCGGCCCAACACCTTCATCAAGATTCCGGCCACCGAGGCCGGTCTCCCCGCCATCACCGAGACGATCGGCAAGGGCATCAGCGTCAACGTCACGCTGATCTTCTCGCTGGAGCGGTACCGCGCGGTCATGGACGCCTACATGGCGGGCCTGGAGAAGGCCAAGAGCCTGGGCCTGGACCTGTCGGACATCCACTCGGTGGCGTCCTTCTTCGTCTCCCGCGTGGACACCGAGGTCGACAAGCGGCTCGCCGCGCTGGACACCGACGAGGCCAAGGCGCTCAAGAGCAAGTCGGCGATCGCCAACGCCCGACTGGCCTACCGGGAGTACGAGCAGGTCGTCGCCTCCGACCGGTGGCAGGCCCTGGAGAAGGCCGGCGCCAACCAGCAGCGTCCGCTGTGGGCGTCGACCGGCGTGAAGGACCCCGCGCTGTCCGACACCCTGTACGTGACCGAGCTGGTCGCCCCGAACACGGTCAACACCATGCCGGAGGCCACCCTCAAGGCCGTCGGCGACCACGGCGACAACAAGGGCGACGCGGTCCGCGGCACCTACGAGGAGGCGCAGGCCGTCCTCGACGGCATCGCCAAGCTGGGCATCTCCTACGACGACGTCGTCAAGGTGCTCGAGGACGAGGGCGTGCAGAAGTTCGAGGACTCCTGGAACGACCTGCTCTCGTCCACGAAGGCCGAGCTTGAGCGCCTCGCCCCGAAGGAGGCGTAAGCGAATTGAGCAACGTCAGCGGTGCGGTCAACCCGCTGCGTGACGCTCAGGACCGGCGGCTCCCGCGTATCGCGGGGCCGTCGGGCCTGGTCATCTTCGGCGTCACGGGCGATTTGTCCCGGAAGAAGCTGATGCCCGCGGTCTACGACCTCGCCAACCGCGGCCTCCTCCCACCCGGCTTCTCCCTCATCGGCTTCGCACGCCGCGACTGGGAGGACGAGGACTTCGCCCAGGTCGTCCACGACGCGGTCAAGGAACACTCCCGCACCACCTTCCGCGAGGAGGTCTGGGAGCAGCTCGCCCAGGGCATGCGCTTCGTCCCCGGCGAATTCCACGACGACGAGGCCTTCGAAACCCTGCGGACCACCATCGAGGAACTCGACAAGTCCCGCGGCACCGGCGGCAACTTCGCCTTCTACCTCTCGGTACCGCCCAAGTTCTTCCCCACCGTCGTCTCGCAGCTCAAGAAGCACGGCCTCTCCGACGCGGGGCCAGGCTCCTGGCGCCGCGCCGTCATCGAGAAGCCCTTCGGCCACGACCTGAAGTCGGCGCAGGAACTCAACTCCGTCATCCACGAGGTCTTCCGGGCCAGCGAGGTCTTCCGGATCGACCACTACCTGGGCAAGGAGACGGTCCAGAACATCCTGGCCCTCCGGTTCGCCAACACGATGTTCGAACCGCTGTGGAACCGCAGCTACGTCGACCACGTGCAGATCACCATGGCCGAGGACATCGGCATCGGCGGGCGCGCCGGCTACTACGACGGCATCGGCTCCGCGCGCGACGTCATCCAAAACCACCTCCTCCAGCTCCTCGCCCTGACCGCCATGGAGGAGCCCACCTCCTTCGACGCCAAGGCGCTCGTCACCGAGAAACTCAAGGTCCTCAACTCGGTACGGCTGCCGAAGGACCTGGGCAAGCACACGGTGCGCGGCCAGTACGCGGCCGGCTGGCAAGGCGGCGAGAAGGTGCCCGGCTACCTCGACGAAGAGGGCATCGACCCCCAGTCCAAGACCGACACCTACGCCGCCATAAAGCTGGCGATCGACAACCGCCGCTGGGCGGGCGTCCCCTTCTACCTGCGCACCGGCAAGCGACTCGGCCGCCGCGTCACCGAGATCGCGGTCGTCTTCCAGCGGGCCCCCCACTCCCCCTTCGACACCACCGACACCCAGGAACTGGGCGAGAACGCGCTCGTCATCCGCGTTCAGCCCGACGAGGGCGTCACCATCAGGTTCGGCTCCAAGGTGCCCGGCACCCAGATGGAGATCCGCGACGTCACGATGGACTTCGCCTACGGCGAGTCCTTCACCGAGTCCAGCCCCGAGGCGTACGAACGGCTCATCCTCGACGTCCTGCTCGGCGACGCGAACCTCTTCCCCCGGCACCAGGAAGTCGAACGCTCCTGGGAGATCCTCGACCCCGTCGAGGAGTACTGGGACACACACGGCAAGCCCGAGCAGTACTCCGCCGGCACCTGGGGGCCCCAGAGCGCCGACGAGATGCTCGCACGCGACGGACGGATTTGGCGGCGGCCATGAACATCGACCTCACGGACACCACGTCCAGCCGCATCAACGCCGAACTGGTCAAGGCGCGCCGCTCCCTCGGCTCGCCTGCCATGGGCATGGTGCTCACCCTCGTCATCGTCACCGACGAAGGCAACCACTACGACGCGCTCAAGGCAGCGAGCGGCGCCTCCAAGGAACACCCCTCCCGCATCCTCGTCGTCGTCCGGCGCCCAGGACGCTCCCCCCGCGACCGGGCACAGCACCGGCTCGACGCCGAGGTGCGCGTCGGCGCCGACGTGGGCGAGGCGGGATCCGGCGAAACGGTCATCCTGCGGCTGCACGGAGAGCTGGCCTCGCACTCCCACAGCGTCGTCCTGCCGCTCCTGCTGCCGGACGCACCCGTGGTCGTGTGGTGGCCCGAGGACGCGCCCCCCAACCCAGCCGAAGACGCCCTCGGCAAACTCGCACAGCGGCGCATCACCGACGCCGCCGCCACCGAGGACCCCGTAGGCGCCCTCAGCATGCGCGCCAACACCTACGCGCCCGGCGACACCGACCTGTCCTGGACCCGCATCACCCCCTGGCGCAGCATGCTCGCCGCCTCACTGGACCAGAAACTGGCCACCATCGACTCGGCCGTCGTCGAAGGCGAGGAATACAACCCCTCCAGCGAACTCCTCGCCCTGTGGCTCGCCGAACGCCTGCGCGTCCCCGTCGAACGCCGCATCTCCGAAGGCCCCGGCATCACCGGCGTACGGCTGGAAACCGTCGACGGCCAGATCTGCCTCGACCGCGCCGACGGCGCCCTCGCCGAACTCGCCGTCCCCGGCCAGCCCGACCGCCACGTCGCCCTCCAGCGGCGCACCACCGCGGAACTCCTCGCCGAGGAACTGCGGCGGCTCGACCCCGACGAGGCGTACGCCGAAGCCGTCCGCTTCGGCATCAACAAGATC
>NZ_JASKYT010000509.1:0-3578 GCF_041028275.1 Streptomyces sp. PU-14G | reverse complement strand
GGGCCGSCAGGAGGGGGGAGGCGCGGGGGCGTAGGTACCTGGCTGCTCTAGAACCGTCATGACGAGCACCTCCTCGTGCGGCGGGCTACCGCGTGCCGCGGGTCGGTACGCCACCCACCGCACGCCTGGCGCGCCGGCCTGCCGATGGCCGAACCACCGGCAGGCCGGGACGGTGACCGCGTGGGCCACCCCTACCGATTGTTCGGTCGCCGGCACATTTTGGCTACGGGTGGCCCCAGCCTGTGGACAAACGGCTCGCAGGGCCGTTCGATGACCGCAGGGTGTCCACGCAGGGGAGGTGGGGGACCGTGCCAGATGAACAGATGGCCCACGGATCGGAGGAAGCGGCTCAGGGGCCGGCCGAAGCGGTCCACGGGCCGGAGGAGGCGCTCGGGCCGCCCCGACAGACGAGCCACCGCGCCGAGCCCCGTCCCGACGCCCGCGCCGACGCCCGTCCTCCGGCCAGGCCGCTCGACGCGATCGACCGGGACCTGCTGCGGCTGCTCCGTGCGGACGGCAGGGCTTCCATACGGTCGGTCGCCGAACGCGTGCACGTCTCCCGTGCCAACGCCTACGCGCGTATCAACCGGCTGCTCGACGACGGCGTCATCCGCGGGTTCAGTGCGCGCATCGACCAGGAGCGGGCGGGGCACGGTGCTTCCGCCTACATCACTCTCAAGATCGTCCAGAACTCCTGGCGCAGCATCCGCGAAAAACTCCAGGAACTGCCGGGTGCCGCACACATCGCACTGGTCAGCGGTGACTTCGACGTGCTGCTGCTGGTGCACACCCCGGACACCAGGGCGTTGCGGGACCTGGTGCTCACCCGTATCCAGTCCTTTCCCGAGGTGCTGAGCACCCGGACGCTTCTGGTGTTCGAGGAGACCGATCTGGAACCGGGACCGTAGCGGCGCGGCTGATGCCCCTGCGGGGGTCAGTGGGTGCGCAGGCCCGCGAAGGCGGTGCGGACCACGGCCTCGGCGACCTCCGCACTGGTGTCGCCGCCATCCGCGCCGTGGCCGGAGGCGGCACGGTCGGGGCGGTACCACTCGGCGACGGAGTTGATCATTCCGAACAGCAGCCGCGTCGCCAGCCGCGCGTCCACGTCCGCGCGCAGGTCACCGTCGGCGGCGGCCTGCTTGACCAGCTCGGCCACCCGCTGGTCGAACTCGCGGCGGCGACCCATCGCCCACACCTCGGTGTCCGTGTTGCCCCGCACCCGCAGCAGCAGCGTCACGTACGGCAACTCGGCCATCAGGACCTCGACCGTGCGGCGCGTGACGTGCTCCAGCCGTGCCACCGCGCGCCCCTCGCACGCCGCGGGCTCGTCCAGCACCGCGAACAGACTGTCGAGCGCGCGGCTTATCGCCCGGTGCAGCAGCTCCTCCTTGCCCCGCACGTGGTGGTAGATCGAGGACTTGGAGATGCCCGCCGCCTTGGACAGGTGCTCCATCGAGGTGCCGTCGTAGCCCCGCTCGTTGAACACCCGCACGGCGACGGAGAGCAGCGAGTCGGGCGTGTAGGTGTCGCGCTTGACCGTGGGCATGCGGCCGATGCTAGCCGGGGCGTCACCGACGCCGGCCGGGACGTCGAGCGGGGCCCTGCCGCGGGCCGTCGGCTCGCCTGGGGTGCGGACCGTCTGGTCAGCGCCGTGATCAGGGGCCGGAGGAAGTTATCCACAGGTTCGTGGACCCCCTTGCACCGACCGATCGTTCGGTAGCAGTATCTCTCACGTGAACGGCACCGGCAACGCTGCGTGCCCGAGCAGCCCCGCACCACCGTCGCCACCCGCATCCCGTCCCAGCTCAGCGAGGAGTTGGTCCACGTGACCACCGGTACCGCAACGACCACTGCCCAGCTCATCGACAAGCACCGCCCCACCCTGGACCGCGCGCTGGAAGCGATCCGCACCCGCGAGTTCTGGACCCCGCACCCCGAGCATCCCAAGGCGTACGGCGAAGGGGCGGCCGAGGAGGGCAAGGCGGCCTTCGACGCGCTCCGGGGCAGCCGGTTCGAGCTCCCGGGCCAGCCGGTGTCCGGCGAATGGGTGGCCACCGAGGTGTCGCCGTACGGGCTGGAGATGGACATCTCCTACCCGCGCGCCGACGAGGGCGCGATCGATGCCCTGCTGCCCGTCATGCGGGGTGGTCTGCCGGCCTGGCGGAAGGCGGGGCCCGCGGGGCGCGCGGCGGTCTGCCTGGAGATCCTGGCGCGGATCAGCGCCCGCACCCACGAGTTCGCCGAGGCCGTGATGCACACCAGCGGTCAGGCGTCCATGATGGCGTTCCAGGCCGGCGGGCCGCACGCGCAGGACCGGGGCATGGAAGCGGTGGCCTATGCCTACGCCGAGCAGATGCGCACCCCCGAGCGAGCCGGCTGGGAGAAGCCGCAGGGCAAGCGCGAACCGCTCCGGGTCAGCAAGGAGTTCACCCCCGTCGGCCGCGGCGTCGCGCTGCTGATCGGCTGCAACACGTTCCCCACCTGGAACGGCTTCCCGGGCTTCTTCGCCTCCCTCGCGACGGGCAACGCCGTGCTGGTCAAGCCGCACCCCCGGGCGGTCCTCCCCCTCGCCCTGACGGTGCGGATCGCCCGCGAGGTCCTCGCCGAGGCGGGGTTCGCCGCCGACCTGGTGGCGCTGGCCGCCGAGGCGGAGGGAGACGGCATCGCCAAGGACCTGGCCACCCGGCCCGAGGTCCGGGTGATCGACTACACCGGGGGATCCGCCTTCGGCGAGTGGCTGGAGTCCCACGCCGGCCAAGCCCGCGTCCACACGGAGAAGGCGGGCGTCAACACCGTCGTCATCGACTCCACGGACGACTACGCCGGCATGCTCGCCAACCTCGCCTTCTCCCTCTCCCTCTACAGCGGCCAGATGTGCACCACTCCGCAGAACCTGCTGATTCCCGCCGCCGGCATCAGCACCGAGTCGGGGCACAAGGGCTACGACGAGGTGGTGGCGGATCTCGGCGCGGCCGTCGCGAAGCTGCTGGGCGACGACGCACGGGCCAACGCCCTGCTGGGCGCGCTGGTCAACGAGCAGGTGCGCGGACGCGTGGAGACGGCCTCCGCGCTCGGCGAGGTCGCCCTGCCCTCCCGCGTGGTGGAGCACCCGGAGTTTCCCGGAGCCACGGTGCGCACCCCGGTGATCGTCAAGGCGGACGGCACCAAGCAGGAGGAAGACGCGCCCTACCTGGAGGAGTGCTTCGGTCCGGTCTCCTTCGCGGTTGCTGTCGGTTCCACCGACGAGGCGCTGGAGCTGCTCGGCCACACCCTGGCTACCAAGGGCGCCATGACGGTCTCGGCATACACCACCTCGCCCGAGGTGGCCCGTCAGGTGGAGGAGGTCTGCTTCACCGAGCCCGCCCAGCTCTCGCTCAACCTCACGGGCGGCGTCTACGTCAACCAGACGGCCGGATTCAGCGACTTCCACGGTTCGGGCGGCAACCCGGCGGCCAACTGCACCCTGTGCGACGGCGACTTCGTCTCCGGTCGATTCCGCGTGGTGGAGGTGAGGCGGATGGCGCAGTGACGTCCCCTTGAACGCCCGCCTCACCGCGGCGAGCCGCCCCGCTCCCTCC
>NZ_JASKYT010000508.1:0-4351 GCF_041028275.1 Streptomyces sp. PU-14G | reverse complement strand
CGCCCCTCCTTCCCCGTCGCCAGGCAGGCGCCCCACCGGCATCAGGCCGCCTGGGCGCCTCCCCGGCAGGACCCCCGGGCCCCTCAGCGCTCCAGCCGGAACGTGGCGATCTCCCACGGGCGCAGCAGGACGGTGGCACGCTCCCCGTCGAGGCTCGGGGCCTCGCCCGCTGCCGAGGCCCGGCCGAGCAGGTCGCACCGCTCGACGCCGCGCAGGCCGGGCAGCGACAGACCGGCCGTCGCCGGGTGGGGCGTCTGGGCGACGACCCGCGCCTCCAGCCCGCCCTCGCGCTCCCGCACGGAGGTGAGGACGACGCCCTCACCCGTCACGCTCAGCCCCTCGCCAGGTGCGGGCAGTGCCGCCGCGCCCTGACCGGTGCCGTGCAGGGCCATGAGCGGATGCCGGAAGGCCTCGGCCGCCGCGTGGACGTCCGCCTCGTGCCACTCCCCGGCGTACGGCAGCAGGCCGAACGTCACCGTCCGCAGCCCCCGGCACTGGGCCTGCGGGGTGCGGAACTCGCCTCCGGCGGGCTCGTCGCGCCACACGTGCCGGTTGCGTGACATCTGCCCGGTGGGCCGCAGAAGCGTCACGGCCAGCTGCGCCCCGTCCTCGACAAGCTCGTACTCGGTCGCGTGCTCCAGCAGGAGAGCGGCGCCCCCGGCGGCCACGAAGGCGGAGGCGGGGAAGGTCGGCACCGGCTCCTCGCCGAAACCGCCCTCCGCGCTCAGGCCGCGCTCGACGACGGCGAACTGACCCTCGCCGTGCGACACCTCGGCCCGGCGCGGCAGCGGAACGTGCATCCGGACGCGGTGGTCGTCGCTGCGGTTGTCGAAGGAGAAGGCCAGCCGCACGAACCGCTCCCCGGCGCGCAGCTCGACCCGGGTCGTCACGGTCGTCTGCTCGGTGTCTGGCGTGCGGCCGTCCGCACCGAAGTCCCCCGCCTTCGGCCAGGCGTAGCGGCGTTCGACCTCGAAGGCGCCGGTCAGCGGACCCTCGGCGGCCCGGCGTACGGTGACCTCCTCCGGGCTGTCCACCAGGACGTCGTGCGCGGGCGGCGCGTAGTTGTAGGTGTCGCCCAGGTCGCCGCCGTCCACGACGCGTCCCGCGCCCGACAGCGTGACACCGCCGGCGCTGCGTACGGCGAAGGTGCCGTCCTCGGCGATCTCCACCCGCAGCAGGCCGTTGTCCAGGGCCCGGCCGCCCTCGGCGCGGACGCCGTGGGACACGGCGCCCGCGGGCGCGGGCCCGGGGACGGCGCGCACGGCGGTGTGGCCCAGCGGCGGCGCCGAGACGAGCGCGGCCACCCGCTGCCGCGGCTCGGCCTCGATGACGACCCGCCAGAGGCCCTCGGCCCGCGCCTGCTCCAGCGCCGCGCGGACCGCCGCGATATCGAAGGGCAGTTCGCTTCTGCGCGCGACGGTGAAGTGCAACAGCCGCCGCTCGGGCTCCAGGTGCCACGCGGTGATCTCCCGCCCGTACAGCTCGCTGCCGTGCACCCGGGCCAGTACGGTGGGCAGCCGCTCGGCGGGAACGGTGTCGTCGGCCAGCAGCGTCGGCGCCGAGGCGAGCCGCTGCGCGGGGAAGGCGGTGCCGTCCGCGCCGACGAGATGGACGGGGCCCTCGCCCGCCACGTCCAGCTCGACCAGGTCGGTACGCCGGGCCGGAGTCGGATTGAGCAGCAGATGGGCGTCGTGCGGCACCCGGGCGGCCAGCGGCCCCGCGACCATGTCGCGGACGGCGAGGCCGAGTTGCTCGGCCTCGGCGATCCGGGCGGCCACCTGCTGCGCCGTCTCGTCGCAGCCGCAGCCGGTGACCGAGTCGTGGCAGGACACCTCGATCAGCCGGTGCCAGGCCATCTGGAGGAAGCGTTCGGCCGCGCCGTCGAACCAGAGCGCCGCCAGCGGCTCGGCGTAGCGCTCGACGGCGCGCTCGGCCCGCGCCATGGCCTGCTTGAGCGGGGCGCGGACGGAGAAGACGCCGGGCAGGATGTTGGCCCGCGCGTGGCTGCGCAGCTCGCCGTTGACGGCGCGCAGCCCTTCCAGGCCGGTGGGCTGGGCGGCGAAGTACTCGGCCATGGTGGCCAGCCGCAGCGTGACGTGCTCGTCCGCCGCGTTGTGCCGCTCCAGCAGGTCGGCGAGGTCGGCGGCGGGTGCCGTATGGTCGGAGCCGTACATGGCCAGGATCGGGGAGCCGTCGGGGCGCCAGGGCCGCAGCTTGGCGGCGACGGCGCCGGCCCGCTCGGCGAGCCTGCCGGGGTCGTCGAAGAGCCCGGCCGCGCTGCCGTAGCCGCCCGCCGCCAGGTACTCGGTGCGGATCGCGGTGCCGTCCGGCGCGGTCCAGGCGAACGCGTGGCGCTCGACGGCCGCCGGCACACCCCGCCACACGCAGGCGTGCTCCAGCCCGGCGCCGCGCAGGATCTGCGGCATCTGGGCGCAGTGCCCGAACATGTCGGGCAGGTACCCGACGGGCATCGCGCCGCCCATGTCCTGGCTGCGCCGCAGCCCGAGTTCGAGGTTGCGGACGATGTTCTCGCCCGAGCACAGGAACTCGTCCAGCAGGATCTGCCAGGGCCCGACCGCCAGCCGCCCCTCCTTGATCAGGCCGGTCAGCCGCTCGCGCTGCTCGGGCCGCACCTGAAGGTAGTCGTCGACGGCGACGGCCTGCCCGTCGAGGGTGAAGCGCTGCCGCGGGTCCTGCGCCATCCGCTCCAGCACCGTGTCGAGCAGCCCGACGAGCTGGAGCCTGAACCGCTGGAAGGGCAGGTACCACTCGCGGTCCCAGTGGGTGTGCGGGACGATGACGAGTTCGTCCCTCGTCCGGGGCGTGTCGGTCATGCGGAGGCTGCCTCTCCTTCGCAGGGGAGTTGGTGGCGGGCCGCGTACGCGGCCACGGCGCGCTGGGCGGTTTGCAGGTCCTCGGCGGCCCCGGCCGGCCCGGTGCGGGGCGGGGTGCCGTCGGTGACCATGGCGTGGAAGGCGACGAGTTCCTCCTCGAACGCCTCGGTGACCGACCGGTACTCGGCGCGGCGCTCGGCGTGCGGGCCCTCGCCCGTGCCCGCCGCCGTCTCGGTCAGCACCGTCGGCGCGTTCATCAGGTAGGGCGAGGGGAAGGCGAGGTGCAGGGTGCCGGTCTCGTGGTGGAGCGCGAACGTCTCCCGGTAGGAAGCGTGCCGGGGCAGGAAGTGCCAGCGGATCGTGTACCGCGCCCCGCCGGGCAGCCCGCCCGACAGCTCCACGGAGCCGGGCCCCGCCGCCGAGGCACCCCACGTCTCGGCCAGCTCGACGCTCGTCGGGGCGCCGGTCACCATGCGCAGCAGCGACAGGTCGTGGCTGATGGAGCCGAGGACGGTGTGGTACAGCGAGCGCATCGCCTCGGTGGCGCCGCTGCCGAGCGCCGCGTCGGTCAACGCGGCGTCCTGCTCCCGCAGCACCGCCAGCGCCGCGGCGTCCAGGTCGTCGTAGGGGGCCGGCAGCCGGGCGAAGGCGAGCTGGTCACCGCCCGTGGGATGCAGGACGCACACCTCCGCCGAGCGGACGAAGCCCGCCCCGCCCGCCTCGCCGAGCAGCGCGGCCAGCCGTCGCGCGGCCGGGTCGTACTGCTTCATGTAGCCCACCATCAGCCGCGGCCCACGCTGCTGGGCACGCTCCGCCTCCGCGATCCGGTCGGCCTCGGCGCGGGTGAAGGCCAGCGGTTTCTCGCACAGCACGGCGTACCCGGCGCGGAGCGCCGCCTCGGCCGCGGGGCCGTGCGAGCCGGACGTCAGCAGAAGCACGGCGTCGAAACCGCCCTCGGCCAGCAGCGCCTCGGTGCTGCGGTGCCGGTCCTTTTCGGGCACGCCGTACCGTGCGCCGACTTCCGCCAGTGCGCCGGGGGACAGATCGCACAGCGCGGTCACTTCGAACAGGTCCCGCCTGCGTTCGAGCAGCGGCAGGTGGGCCGTGCGCGCGATGGCGCCGAGCCCGGCGACGGCGACCCGCAGCCGGTCCCGTGCGGAGGAGACGGTCATGATCACAGCCCTTCTTCCGGGAGCAGCCGGCAGTCGGCCGACTGGTGTGCGGTGACGCGGTGGAGGTCCTGGCCGACTGGCGGCGCGTCCTGCTCGACGACCGGCCGGCCCGGGTATCCGACGCGGCGCAGCGCCGCCACGACGGCGGCGCGGTCGGTCTCGTCCTCGCCCAGGTAGCCGAGGGGGCCGCTGTCCGTCCCCGCGTGCCCCGCCGTGCGGAAGGCCGCCAACAGCTCGTCGGGCCGAGGGGTGCCGTGGCGGGGCGGTAGATCCCGTACGCGACGGGGGTGTTGGCCGTGCGGACGTGCATGGGCGCCTTTCGGGGCCGGGGGCGCGGCTGAGGGG
>NZ_JASKYT010000507.1:0-3392 GCF_041028275.1 Streptomyces sp. PU-14G | reverse complement strand
GTGCTTGAGGAGGCCGAGCAGCGAGAGCTCGCTGGCCGCGGGCGCGCTGCGCGCCTGCTCCTCGGTCAGCCCGTGGAGGGCTCGGCGGAGGCCGCCGCGCTGGGCCTCCAGATAGGCCAGAAGGGCGCCGCGCTCGTCACCTTCGGACTCGCTTCCCGGGCTGACGAGAATCAAGGTAGAAAGCGTCGCSGTCAGGGGGGGYCCGGCCGGTTCCGCTCGGCGCGTCAGAACGGGAACTCGCTGCGTTCCCGCTGGATGGACAGCCAGCGCGTGGTGGTGAAGGCCTCCACCACCTGGGGGCCGTTCAGGCGCCCGAGGCCGGAGAGCTTCTCGCCGCCGTAGGGGACGGTGGGCTCGTCGGCGACCGTGGAGTCGTTGACGTGGACCATGCCCGCGTCGATCCGCCGGGCCACCGCGACCCCCCGTTCGATGTCGGCGCTGTGCACCGCGCCCGCGAGCCCGTAGGGGGTGTCGTTGGCGACGTGTACGGCCTCCTCGTCCCCGTCCACGGGGACGATCAGGGCGACGGGCCCGAAGATCTCCTCGTGCAGCAGCGGCGAGGCCACCGGCAGGTCGGTGAGCACGCTGGGCGAGACGAGGTTGCCCTCGACGGCACCGTGCAGCAGCGCGGTGGCGCCCTCGGCGAGGGCCTGCTCGACGATGGCGGTCACGCGTTCGGCCTGGCGGGAGTTGATGAGCGGGCCGATGTGGGTGGCGGGGTCGGCCGGATCGCCGACGACGAGCCGGCGGACGCGCTCGACGAACTTGGGCGTGAACTGGGGCTCCAGGCGCCGGTCGACGATGATCCGGTTGGCCGCCATGCACAGTTGGCCCTGGTTGACGAAGCGGCTGTAGACGGCGGCGTCTACGGCGTAGTCGACGTCGGCGTCGTCCAGCACCACCAGACCGCTGTTGGAGCCCAGTTGCAGGATGACGCGTTTGAAGGTGCGGCCCGCGACGGTGGAGACGTGGCGGCCCACGCGGTCGGACCCCGTGAAGGAGATGACCTTGGGCACCGGGTGCTCGATGAGGGTGTCGCCGATCTCCGCGCTGTCGGTGATGACGACGTTCACCAGCCCCGGCGGCAGCCCGGCGTCCTGGAGGACCTTGGCGACCAGGGTGCCGCCGCAGATGGGCGTGGACTGGTGCGGCTTGAGGACGACGGCGTTGCCCAGCGCGAGCGCCGGCGCGGCCGACTTGACCGCCAGCAGGAAGGGGTAGTTGAACGGCGAGATGATCCCGACGACGCCCACCGGGTCGCGGTGGACGCGGTTCTCCTTGCCCTGCACGGAGGACGGCAGGACCTGGGCGCTCGGGGTCAGCGCGAGCTGGAGCGCCTCGCGGAAGAACTCCTTGACCATGTGGATCTCGAAGGCCGCCTTGAGCCGGGTGCCGCCCAGCTCCGCGATGATGGCCTCCGTGATCGCGCTCTCCTGCTCCTCGATGACCCGGATCGCGCGCTCGAAGACGCGTCTGCGCGCGTAGGGGTTGGTGGCTGCCCACTCACGCTGGGCCCGTTCCGCGGCGCGGTACGCCTCGTCCACCTCGTCGCGGGTGGCGACGGTGATGGAGGCGAGCTTCTCCCCGTTGTAGGGGTTGAAGTCGATGATGTCCCAGGAACCCGTGCCGGGACGCCACTGGCCGTCTACGCACTGGAGGGCCAGATCGGTGAAGTAGGACATGCCATTCCTTCGTGGGGTTGAAGGAGATGCTGCTGGCTGGTCATCGTACCGGCCGATCACAGCAGTTGGCGGATTCGGTGGAGGTGATCCCGGGTGTGTTCGGGAGAAAGGCCGATTTCCACCAGTCGTCGCAGCACCTGGTCGTACTGCGCCACCTCGTCGCGCTTGTCCAGATACAGGGCGCTGGTCAGCTGTTCGAGGTAGACGATGTCGTTGAGATCCGACTCGGGAAAGCGCAGCAGCGTGAAGGCGCCGCTCTCCGCGGCGTGGCCGCCCAGCTCGAACGGGACGACGTACAGGGAGATGTTGGGCGCCTCGGAGACCTCGGCGAGGTGGCGCAGCTGGGCGTCCATGACGGCTCTGTCGCCGAAGGGGCGGCGCAGCGCGGCCTCGTCGAGGACGCAGAGCAGGTGCGGCGCGTACTCCCCCAGCAGCAGCTTCTGGCGCTCCAGGCGGAGCGCGACGCGGCGGGCGACCTCGTCCTCGGCGAGGGGCGTGCGGTGTCCGGCGCTGACGACGGCGTGCGCGTACGCGTCGGTCTGCAGGAGTCCGTGGACGAACTGCACCTCGTAGGTGCTGATCCGGGAGGCGGCTCCCTCCAGGCCCACGTAGGTCTGGAACCAGCCGGGCAGCACGTCGCTGTAGTTGTGCCACCAGCCCGCGATGCTGGAGTCCCGGGCGAGGGAGAGCAGGGGTTCGCGCTCGGTGTCGTCGGTGACGCCGTAGAGGGTGAGCAGGTCCTCCACGTCGCGGGCCTTGAAGCTGACGCGGCCCAGTTCCATGCGGCTGATCTTCGATTCGGATGCCCGGATCGAGTAGCCGGCGGCCTCGCGGGTGATGCCGCGCGCCTCCCGCAACCTTCTCAGCTGGGACCCGAGCAGGATGCGGCGCACCATGGAACCACTGGCGCCGCCCGCCCCTTTCGGTCCCGCGGTGCTGCTCTGTGCCGGTTGTGTTGCCATTCCGATCAGCCCTCCACCCCTGCTCGAGGGGAAGTGTGCCATCTCCGCGCTTCGTTGCGTGCCCACCCGATTACACACGAAGGAAAGTAGCGCGTGCACGTGCATCTGCCCTTGCATCTGCCGTGAGCATTGGGAACCATGGGGAGGGCACAAGTGGACCCGTCGGCCGGGGAGTTGGCCTTCGGGTGCGCCGTGACGCCCGCACCAGCGGGGAAGCACGTCCGACAGGGATCCGCCCAGGATCGCCGCTGCCGCTGACAGCCAGGAGTGGCCGTTGCACGGGACCGAAGGATCGACGGTGCTGGAGCCCTTAGGGGAGGGGCTCCCCACACCGGATGCCGCCTCGGTTTCCGGTTCCGCCTCCTGCGCGCTCCCCGCGCACAACCGATCCGTCTCCGGCGCGCGGGACTTCACCCGCAGGATGCTCCAGCGCTGGGGCCTGACCGAAGAGTTCGATGACGTGGCGCTGGTGGTCACCGAGTTGGTGACCAATGCCATGCGGCACGGCCTGACCCCCGGCGCCGATCACGGGGCGGCGTCGGGGGACGAGGGCGACCAGCAGGTGAGGCTCCACCTGACCTGCTGGTCCGCCCGACTGGTCTGTGCCGTACGCGATCCCAGCGACCAACCGCCCGACGTGTCGGCCGTGCGGGCCGCGCGGGCGGCGGCCCACGGGGGCYKCGGCGGCCTGGGCGGATTTCCTGACCACGGGGGGCACCGCGTACGGCACAGACCAGTCGGGCGGACC
>NZ_JASKYT010000506.1:0-3704 GCF_041028275.1 Streptomyces sp. PU-14G | reverse complement strand
GACCCTGGCGGGCCCGCGCCGAGCTGGACGGGGCGCGGCAGGAGCTGGAGCGGGTCAAGGGGGAGCTCGACCGGTTCGCACAGGGCCTCGGCTCCCTGCTGACGCGGGCCGAGAACCAGCTCGCCCGCCTGGCCCCCGCCGTGGAGCGGGCCTCGCTGCGCACCCGCACGGAGGCGCTCCAGACCCGCGCGGGCCAGGTGGAACCGGTCCTCAGCGAGCTGCGGCGCCGCTTCAGCGTCGCCTGCTGGCAGGACCTGCAGAACGTGCCGCGGCAGGCCGAGCACTCGGCGCGGCAGGCGAACGAGAAGCTGGGCGAGGCCCGCACCGCGCGGGCCGAGCAGCGCTGGCCCGATGCCACGTCGCTGCTCTCGACGGTGCGGGCGCTGCTGAACACCACCGACGAGGCGGTCAAGGCGGCCGGGGAACGGCTGCAGCGGCTCAACGAGGTCTCGTTCGACCACAGCAAGGAGGTCGAGCGCACCCGTTTCGCGATCCGTGACGCGCAGCGTCTCGCGATGGCCGGGCGCAGCACCCCCGATCCGCGGCACGCGCAGCCGCTGGACAACGCGGTGGAGCGGGTGGATCGCGCGGTCGCCTCGCTCAACGGCCGACACCCGGACTACTGGCACCTGCTCACCGAGCTCGACGCGGTACGCGAGACGGTCCAGCAGGTGGTGGAGCAGATCCGCCAGGAGCGGGCCTCGGGAAGCTGATCCCCCGCCCGTGCCCGTGCGGCTTCGCGCGGCCCCCCGCCGGCGCTCTTTCGAGCCGGCCGCTCCTGGTTGCCGAGGGGAGTCATCCTGTCACCCGGCGCCGTGTTGAGTCCGCGTTGCCACGGGAGGATGCTGGAAGGTGAGTACCGAGCGCCTCCAACCGCTGTGAGGAGGCCCCCGTGGCCGCTTCTCCCGCCCCTCCCGGCCGGCGGCTGCCCCGGCTGCCGTTCGGGCGGCGCATCCTCGACGAGCACATGCCCGTGCACCACAGACTCAGCCGGATCTACCGGGTGGGCGCCGGGCTGGTGGGGCTGCTGCTGACCGCCTTCGGTGTTCTGGGCCTCACCGACCGCATCGGCTTCTTCGACACCGGCGGCGACCAGGTCGGCGGCCTCAACACGAACGGCGCGCTCAGCGTGCTGTCGATCCTCGTCGGGCTGCTGCTGTTCTCCGGCACGGTGCGCGGCGGCAACTTCGCCTCCAGCCTCAACATCGTCCTCGGTGGCCTGTTCGTCCTCAGCGGCTTCGTCAATCTCGCGCTTTTGGAGACCGGCTTCAACTTCCTGGCCTTCGAGCTGCAGAACGTGCTGTTCAGCTTCGTCGTCGGGCTGCTGCTGCTCGTCTTCGGGATGTACGGGCGCGTGGGGAGCGCCCTGCCGCACGACAACCCGTACTGGCAGCAGCGCCATCCGGAGCAGAGCGAACGCGCCCGGCGCGCCCGGGACGTGCGCGAACGGCAGGTGCGGGCGCGCGCACGCGGTGAGGAGCTGCGGCGCCGGGCCTCGCTGTACGGCGGCGAGGCGGAGCCGGACGCCCCCGGCGCGGAAGCCGAGGCGAAGGCGGCGTCCGCCGCGCAGCGGGCGGCGGTCGACGAACGGGGGTACGGGCGCGGCCCGCGCGAGTGACCTCCAGGCCGCCCGCCTCCCGGGAAGCGGCTCGCCGCCCGTGCTCCTCCTCAGCGGCTTAGCGCCTCAGCGGCTCAGCGCCCCAGCAGCTCAGCGTCGGGAGGTGGAGGAGGGTTCCGTCGCGGCCGTCGTCGTGGCCGTCATCTCCCGCAGGATCTGTTCGCCGGCGAGCACGCCGCGCTGCGGCAGCACCCGCAGATGCGGCAGCTGCCAGCCGCTGTCGGCGAGTTCCCCGTGTGCCGGGCGCCACGCCAGGTCGGCGGCCTGGAGAAGGTCGGCGTCCAGCAGCGAGTCGCCGGCCGCGTGGACGCGTCCCGTACCGGCCCTGCGGGCCACCTCCGCCACGGCGGCGCTCTTGGTCAGCGGGTGGGGCACCGCGTAGATCTTGCGGCCCTGGAGGGAGACGCCCCAGCCGTGGGGGGCCGCCCAGTCGGCCAGTTCCTTGACCCAGGTGTCGGGCAGCAGGGCACGCTCGACCACGAGGTAGGCGAACAGGTCGTCGGCCACGCGTTCCTTGAGCAGCCACTCGGGCCGTGCCTGGCGCAGCATGTGCTCCCGGATCTGCGCGAGCGGCGCGCAGGCGGCCAGCCGTTCGCGCACGTGGGCGCGCCAGTCGGGGTCGCTGTGGCCGTCGACGAGGAGATGGCCGCCGTTGGAGCAGACGGCGAAGCGGGGCGGTGGTCCCGGCAGCCGGACGCGGCGGTACTGCTCGGGCGTGCGCGTGGTGGCGGGCACGAACACGGTACGGGTGGCGAGGCCCTCCAGCAGTGCGGCCGCCTCCTGTGTCATGTAGGAGAGCGGCTTGTGCTCGTACGTCTCGACGCACAGCAGGCGCGGCGCCCGGGTGTCGGGCATGGTCAACTCCAGCGCGGGGGCGGAGTAGATCAGGGTGCGGTCGAGGTCGCTGGCGAGGAGCACCCGTTCTGTCGTCACCTGGCGGCCTTTCCGTCGGCGCCGGTGGCACCGCGCGTGTAGCGGGGGTGGATGAGTCCGACGCAGGTGTAGGGCAGGTCGTCCGTCTCCTCGACGGGGACGCCGCGCTGCTCGGCCAGGAGCCGTACGTGGTCGAGATCGGCTCCGGCGCCGCGGCGGGCCAGTATGCGCCAGGGGACGCGGCGCAGCAGTACGCGGGTCGTCTCCCCGACGCCCGGCTTGATCAGGTTGACGTCGCCGATGCCGTAGTCCTCGCTGATGTGCTCGACGGCGCGCCAGCCGGCCCAGGTGGGGGTGCGGTCGGCGGCGGCCAGGGCTGCCATGTCCCGCCGCACGTCGTCGCGGACCGCCGCGAACCGGTCGGCGACGGTGTCCACGAACAGCTCCGAGAGGTCGCTTCCGGCCAGCCGGCGGTAGAACTTGGCGCCGTGGAAGTCGTGCGGGCCCACCAGGTCGGCGCGGAGCACGGTGCGGGATATCAGCCCCGAGACGGTCGAGTTGAGGCACGCCGAGGGGATGAGGAAGTCCTGGCGGGTGCCGTAGGTGCCCACACACGAGCCGGGGTCGGCGAGGACGGCGGGCTCCGGGTTGAAGCGCGGGTGCGCGGCGAGCGCCTGGGCCAGTTCCCTGGTGATGGCGCCCTTGCCGGTCCAGCCGTCCACGAAGACGACGTCGGCCGGGTCGTGGTGGGCGGCCAGGTGGGCCAGCGCGCCGACGTCGATGCCGCGGCCCCGGACGATCGAGACGGCGTAGTGCGGCAGGTCCAGGCCGTGGGTGCGCTGGGCCCAGCGGCGCATCAGTACGCCGACGGGCGTGCCGGCACGGGCCAGTGACACCAGCACGGGGCGGGGGCCGCGCTCGGCGAGCACGGTCTCGGTCACGGTGCCGACCGCGCGGGCCAGCCGTGCGGCCGAGGTCTCCAGCGCGCTGTGGAAGAGGCGCTGGTACGCGGCGGAGGGCTGGTATTCGACGGGCAGCGACTCGGCGTAGTGGGCGCCGCCCGCCTGGATGGCTTCCTCGCGCTCCTCGGTGGGCGCCTCCAACTCGACGTCGGACAGGTCGCGCAGCAGCCAGGCGACGTCCTCGGGCGCGTACGAGGAGAAGGCCGGCCCGTACAGCGGAGCGGGCGGGGGCGGCGGATCCGCGGCGGGGG
>NZ_JASKYT010000505.1:0-3658 GCF_041028275.1 Streptomyces sp. PU-14G | reverse complement strand
GGTCCTGGCGGTGGTCCGGGCTCGGGCCGGGGCGACGGCTCGGGCTGCGGCTCGGGCGGCACCGGGTGCGGCGAGGGCTCGGGGTGCGGCTCGGGCGGCGGCTGGGGGACGGTGCCGGCGGGTGGCCGCAACTGGAAGTCGTCCGCGCCGACCGTGTCGGGGCCCGGCACGTGGGCGACCGTGGCGTCGGGGTCACGCTCGGGGCGCCGGGGCGTTCCCGGCGCGCTCCCCTCGGCGTTGTCCGTCTCGTCCACGGAGATGCCGAACTCCGTGGCGAGGCCGATCAGCCCCGTGTCATAGCCCTGTCCGAGGGCCCGGAACTTCCATCCGTCGCCGCGCCGGTACAGCTCGCCGCAGACCATGGCCGTCTCCGCGCCGGTCTCCGGTTCGATGTCGAAGCGGGCCAGCAGCTGTGCGTCTGCCGTGCCGTTCATGTGCGCGCTCCCTCCTGTGCCCTCGGCGCTGTCCGCCGTGCCGTTCCGCGCTCCCGCGTCGTGCAGCAGCAGCCGAAGCTCGCGGACGGCGGCGAAGGTGCCGCCGTCCGCTGAGGCGGCCAGCAGTACGCGGTCCACGGTCTCGTCCAGGGCCGCCAGGTCCGCCTCGACGGTGTCCCGCAGCCCCTCAGGCTCGCGCTTCTTGGCGAGGTGCCGTACCAGCCCGGAGGGGTGCCGGGGCTGGTTGTAGAAGACGAAGTCGTCGTCGGTTCTGACCCGGCCGTCGGCGCCCAGCAGCAGAGCCGAGGCATCGACGTCGGGCACGCCGGTACCAGGCGCCCAGCAGAGCACGGCACGCACGGCCGTGGTCTCCAGCTGGATGTTCGAACCCTTCGTCATCGCGTGCGTCATGTCTTCATCCTGCCCCCGCAGGGACGGCCGCCACAACGCGGGACGGACACCGGGCGGGGCGGCCACCCGTACGGGTCCGCGGTGTGCAGGGTGCGGCGGGGGAACTTCCGAGCGGTCCTCGTACGTACGATGAGCAGCCGTACGGTCACCGCGGCGGCCCGCGGGAGAAGCGCACGGGAGCCGGACGCGGACGGCCGCGCGGCACGCGAGATCGGCGAGACGGGGACTTCATGCGGCACTTCCGGCATCTGACGCCCGAGCGCCTTGGCGCGCTCTTCCACCGCCCACCGGCCGAGTTCACGGCGGAGGCGCCCGTGGGCACCCTGGCCGTGGCGCTCGGCGCGACGCTCTACAGCCCGGCCACCCGCGAGGGGCTGGCCGAGGACGTCCGCAAACAGGCGGCCCGAGGCGTGGTCTCGATGGTGCTCTGCCTGGAGGACTCGATAGCCGACGCCGAGGTGCCGTGGGCGGAGGAGAATCTGGTGCGCCAGCTCGGGGCGCTGGCCGAGGCGGGGCCCGGCGCTGAGCTGCCGCTGCTGTTCGTGCGGGTGCGGGAGGCGGACCAGATCACCGGGCTGGTGCGCAGGCTGGGGCCCGCGGTGCGGCTGCTGTCGGGTTTCGTGCTGCCCAAGTTCACCGAGGACCGCTCGGTGGCGTTCTTGGAGGCACTCACCGAGGCCGAGGCCTCGTGCGGGCAGCGGCTGTTGGCGATGCCTGTCCTGGAGTCGCCTCAGCTGCTGCACAGGGAGAGCCGTCCCGCGACTCTGGCGGGCATCGCGCGCACGCTGGACAAGTACCGCGAGCGGATCCTGGCGCTGCGGCTGGGCGTCACCGACTTCTGCTCCGCGTACGGGCTGCGGCGCACGCCCGACATGACCGCTTACGATGTGCAGATCGTCGCCTCGGTCATCGGGGACGTGGTGAATGTGCTGGGCCGCGCCGACGGCACCGGGTTCACCGTCACAGGACCTGTGTGGGAGTATTTCCGGCCACAGGAGAGAATGTTCAAGCCGCAGCTGCGGCAGAGTCCGTTCCGGAGTGGCCGCGCCGAGGAGATACGCACGGCGTTGATCGAGCACGACATGGACGGGCTGCTGCGCGAGATCGCCCTCGACCGCGCGAACGGCCTGCTCGGCAAGACCTGCATCCATCCCTCGCACGTGGCTCCCGTGCACGCGCTGTCGGTCGTCAGCCACGAGGAGTTCTGCGACGCGACAGACGTGCTGCGCCCCGAGCGCGGCGGAGGCGGAGTGCTGCGCTCCGCGTACACGAACAAGATGAACGAGGTGAAGCCGCACCGCGCCTGGGCCGAGCGCACACTGCTGCGCGGCGAGGTCTTCGGCGTGGCGCGCGAGGGCGTGAGCTTCGTCGAACTGCTGGCGGCGGGAGTCAAGTGAACGGAAACGCACCGGGTACCGGGGACGTGCACGGGCGGCGCGAGAGGGCAACGAGGGACGCGGACACCGCTGCGTGGCCGGGTGAGTGGGTGTCCGAGCGGCTCGGCGTACGCCTGGACGAGGGGCTGCGCGGGCTGCTGGGCCTCGCCCTGCGGCGCAACCCCAAGCGGGCGCATCTGCTGGTCTCCACCGTCTTGGGCAAGCACGTGCCGCAGCGCCCCGCGGCGGTCCTGGGAGCAGGACGCCGCCTGGGCGAACGGGTACGCGAGCTGCTCGGTGCCGACGAGGCCGCACGCTCCGCCGTGCTGGGCTTCGCGGAGACCGCCACCGGGCTCGGACTGACCGTCGCGCACGCCATGGGCAGCCGCGTGAGCGCCCTGCACTCCACCCGGCGGGCGGTCCCGGGAGCCGAGCGGTTCGGCGGCTTCGAAGAGGAGCACAGCCACGCCACCTCCCACCTGCTGCTTCCCGAGGACCCCGAGCAGCTGCGTACGGGCGGCCCGCTGGTGCTCGTCGACGACGAACTGTCCACCGGCAGAACCGTGCGCAACACCATCGCGGCGCTGCACGCCGCCGCGCCGCGTGCCCGGTACGTCGTCGCCGCCCTGGTCGACACGCGGGCCGAGGCGGACGTGGCCGCGTTGGAGAAGTGCGCCGCCGACCTGGGTGTCCGCGTCGACGTGGTGGCCCTCGCCTCGGGCCGGGTCGCGCTGCCTCACGACGTACTGGCGCGCGGTCGCGCGCTGGTCGAGGCCCACGGCGCAGCGCCCGCGGCGCCGCCTGCGGCGGCCCGGGGGACGCTGCGGCGGGTGGAGCTCGGCTGGCCCGAGGAGTTGCCGGACGGCGGACGCCACGGCTTCGGGCCGCGCGAACAGACGCGGCTGGAGGCGGCGCTGCCCGCCATGGCGGAGCGGGTGCTGTCCGCGCTCGCCCTCCCGGAAGTGGCCGGGGAGCCACCCCGTGTCCTCGTCCTCGGCAACGAGGAACTGATGTACGCGCCGCTGCTCCTCGCCCGCGCGGTGGAGGAGCGCACCGCGGGGCGCGCCGAGATCCGCTTCTCGACCACGACCCGCTCGCCCGTCCTCCCCGTGGACGACCCCGGCTACGCGATCCGTACCGCGCTGCGCTTCCCGGCGCACGACACTCCACAGCAGGCCGGCCCGCAGCAGCAGCCGCATCCGCAGGAGCCACAGGAGCTGCCGCAGTCGCAGGAGCCACAGGAGCTGTGGGAGCCGCAGGAGTCACAGCAGTCACAGGAGCCGCAGGAGCGTTACGCCTACAACGTGGTGGGAGGAGGCTTCGACGCCGTCGTCGCCGTCGTCGACAGCGAGGGCGACACCCCCGCGCTGCACGCCCCCGGCGGACTGCTGGACCAGCTCACCGGATGCGCCCCCGCCGTCCTGCTGGCCGTCGTCC
>NZ_JASKYT010000504.1:0-3600 GCF_041028275.1 Streptomyces sp. PU-14G | reverse complement strand
GTGAGCGCCCTCCCGCACCACCCGTGCGCCCGTCCAGGGCCGGGTGCTGGTCCCGTCATGTCCCTGGAGGCATGCCATGCCCGGAAACTCCACCGGTCAGATCATCGCCATCGTCCTCGCGAGTCTGCTCATCATCGCGCTCGGTGCCCTGCTGTCCATGTACTTCGGCAAGCGGGCGAAGAACTCGGACGACTGGCTCGCGGCGCCCGAGTCGCTCCCGCTCGGCGTCGTCGTGATCACGCAGTTCGCCACCGCCGTCGGCGGCGGGGTGCTGATCGCCCACGTCGGCATCGCCTACGCGGCGGGCTGGTCCGTCTTCGCCTACGAGGGCTGCGTCCTGCTGGGCTTCCTGGGACTCACCCTGATCGCCCGCTGGCTGCGCGAACAGCGGTTCACCACCGTGCCCGACATCATCAGCAGGCTGTTCGGCGCGAGCAGACCGGTCACCGCGATGGCCGGAGTGGCGGCGCTCATCGTGCCGTTCGGCTGGCTGGCCACACAGTTCGTGGCCTTCGCCAAGCTGTTCGGCGAGCTGACCGGCATCTCCGCGACGGTGCTCATCCTCACCATCACGGCGGGCTCGCTCGTCTTCGTCCTGCCCGGCGGGCTGACCTCCGTGGTGTGGACGGACTTCGTCTTCGGCATCTTCAAGATCGTCATGTCGCTGGTGGTGGCCGGCTACGCGGTCCACCTCGCGGGTGGTTGGAGCGGGGTGACGGGTAGCGTTCCCGAACGCCTGTGGCGGCCCAGCGGGCTGACCGCGGCCGGCGGCGAACAGATCTGGCTGTGGGTGGCGGCCATCGTGCCCGGGACGCTGACCAACCAGCTCTACTTCCAGCGGGTGTTCGCCACCAAGAAGGTCTCCGACGCCCGCCGTGGCCTGGTGCTGTCCGGGCTGACCATCCTCGTCGGCGGCCTGTACGCCGGGTGCATCGGCCTGGCCGTGCGCGCGATGAACCCCGGCCTCGACAACCCCGAGGACGCGGCGGGCTGGCTCATCACCCGGCTGCCCGCCTTCCTACTCGTCGTCTACGGAGCCTTTCTCGTCGCCACGATCATCTCCACCACGGGCGCCGCCCTGCAGTCCGTGGTCGCCAACGTGATCCGCGACCTCTACCAGAACGTCTTCGGCCGGGACCGCGGTGACCGCGAGACGGTGTCGCTCTCCCGGATCGTCACGGTGCTCGTGGCCGCGCTCGCCGCCGGGCTGGCCATCCTCTTCCCGAGCGCGCTGGACTGGCTGGTCGCCAGCTACGCGTACTCGGCCGCCACCCTCGCCGCCCCCGTCTTCGGCGGATACCTGCTGCGCCGGCGTTTCACCCTCAGGCCGGCCGCCGCCCTGGCGAGCATGCTCGCCGGAATCGCCGGGTGTGCGATCGCCCAGTTCCTCGACACGACCGTGCCCTACGCGGTGTACGGCATCGTGGCGTCGGCGCTCGCGCTGCTGCTCCCGCTGGTGTCGGGGACACGTGGCCGTTCCGCCGGGCCGCGGGGCACGGACACCGCCGAGCCCCTGCCCGTCCCCAAGGGGTGACGGCAGTGCCGCCGACCGGTCGAGGAAAGTCCAGCAGAGTCGAAAGGAAGACATCAGTGCGTATCGCTGTCGTGGGACTGGGAGTCATCGGGGCCGCCGCCGCGAGGTCGCTGGCACGGGCCGGGGCGGAGGTGACGGTCTTCGAGCGCACCGCACCCGCGGCCGGCACCACCGGGACCACGTTCGCCTGGATCAACTCCCACCAGAAGGACCCGCTGGCCTACCACGAGCTCAACGTCGCCGGGATCGCCGAGCACGAGGCTCTCCAGGAGCCCGGCGGCCAGTGGTTCTTCCGGGGCGGAAACCTGGAGTGGGCGCGCCCGAGCGGCCACGCGCACCTCGCCGCGGCGCTCGCGGAACTGCGCCGCCGCGACTACCCCGCGGAGTGGATCACCCCCGCGCAGGCCCGGAAGCTGGTGCCGGACCTGCGCGTACCCGACGAGGTGACCGACATCGCCTGGTATCCGCAGGAGGGTTACGTGCTGCCGGCCGCGCTGCTGGCCCGGCTGTGGGGAGAGGCACGCGACCACGGCGCCGTTCTGCGCTGCCCGGAAGAGGTCGTTGCCGCCACCGGCGAGAGCGGGCGGGCCCGCCTGACCCTGGCGTCAGGCGCGAGTGAGCGCTATGACGTGGCCGTCCTGGCGGCGGGCCGTTGGAGCGAGGGCCTGGCAGCGGCATCCGGGCTCTCCCTGCCGATGGCCGACCCGCAGGCCGCCGGCTCGGCCACCGTCGGCCTGCTCGGCTACACGGCGCCGCTGGCCACCCGCCTGGGCCGTGTCCTCACCACTCCCGAGCTGAACGTACGCCCCGAGGGCGGTGGCCGTCTGGTCGTGCAGGGCCTCGACCTCGACGTGGACGCCGATCCTGCCGCCCCACCGCGGCCCGACGGCGCGCACGCCCGTGAGCTGGTCGGGCGGCTGCGCGGGCTGCTGGCCGGCACCGAGGGCGCCCGGCTGGAGTCGTTCCGCGTCGGGCAGCGGTCCCTGCCCGCCGACGGCAAGACGGCCGCCGGGTTCGACAGCGGCGGATCGGTGTACGCGATCGCCACGCACAGCGGTATCACGCTCGGTCCGCTCCTGGGCCGGCTCGCCGCGGAGGAGATCGTCATGGGCAGGGAGAGCCCGCTGCTCACCGAGTTCCGCCCCGATCGGTTCGCCGGCGTGGACAAGGAGACCTTCGCCCCGCTCGCTCCGGCACGGTTCGCCGGCCAGCAGTAGCGGCCGGCGCCGTCACGGGGCCCGCCTGCGGGATGCGGGACGGCCCTGACGCGGACCGCCAGGGTGCCCTCCGCTCGGGCACCCCGCGGTCCGCTCGGGGCAGGCCTCCGCCCGTCCGCGACGAGCTCTGTGCTGCCTACGACCAGACCTCGCCGACCCACTCCGGATGGTCGACGAAGGGGTTGCGGTTGTGCTGGAACTGGTCGTATATGACGTCGTTGCGCCGCTTCTCGAAGTCGTCCGGCGGGTCCTGCTCGCTCCACTGCCGCAGTACGGACAGGCGTCCCAGGTTGGGCGCGGAGCCGTTGTCCACCTTGTCGTTGGGCTCCAGGTCGGGGTGTGAGTCGTCGCCCTCGTAGCGGACGGCCATGTACAGGACCATGCGGGCCACGTCGCCCTTGACCTCGTCACGGGGTTCGAACGAGTCGTCGTCGGTGAAGTTGCCCGGCGCCTCGCCGACTTCCTCGCCGCCCTCGTCGAAGTCCTTGTTGCCGCGCTCACTGTTCACGCTGACGTCCGTGGGGCGCAGGTGGTGGATGTCCGTGCCGGGCCCCGGCGAGGTCCCGAAGTCGCCGTGGGACTTGGCCCACACGTGCTCACGGTTCCACTGGTCGGCACCTCCTCCGTTGTCGTCGGCGCTCTGTGAGCGGCCGGAGTAGAGGAGGAGGACGTGCGAGGAGTCGGCCGGGTCCTGGTCGGTGGCCTTGAGCGCGTCCCACACCTGGTCGTAGGAGAGGGTTTCGGAGTCCTTGATGATCCCGTGCAGCGCCGTCTTGAGCTCCGGGCCCGTCTTGCCCTCGGCGTCGTTGTAGTAGTCGTCGGGCGCGGAGTAGGGGGAAGCCGCGGGGG
>NZ_JASKYT010000503.1:0-4047 GCF_041028275.1 Streptomyces sp. PU-14G | reverse complement strand
GGCGGAGACGCGGGCGGGGGGTGGCCGCGCGGCGCTGCCCGCGACGGCCTTCGCGCTGGGGCTCGGCCCCCTGGTACGGCCCGACCTGGCGCTGGTGAGCGGCCTGTTCCTGGTGGCGCTGTGGCTGATGTGGCGCCCCGGGTGGCGGACGACCCTCGGCTGGGCGGGCGCCGCCGTGGCGCTCCCCCTCGCCTACGAGGTCTTCCGCGCGGGGTACTACGGCGTACTCGTTCCCCTCCCCGCCATCGCCAAGGAGGCCTCCGGCACCGAGTGGCAGTTCGGCTGGGACTACCTGCTCAACACGCTGAACACCTATGTGCTGTGGGTACCGCTGGGACTGGTCGCCGCGTATGCGGTACGGGAAGCGGTCCGCCGTGCCCCCGGGTGGCGGCAGGGCGGGGCACGCCGACCGGACGGCACCAGCGAACCGGACGGCACCAGCGAAACGGGCGGCGCCCACCGTCCCGGCGAAGCGCGCATGGCGGACGCGGCGCTGGTCGGCGCGCCGGTCGTGGCCGGGCTGCTGTCGGCGTTCTTCGTCGTCAAGATCGGCGGCGACTTCATGCACGGCCGCATGGTGCTGCCCGCGCTGTTCCTGGTACTGCTGCCGGTCTTCCTGCTGCCGTACGGGCGGACGACAGCGGTAGTGGCCGGGGCGGTCGGGGTGTGGGGACTGGTGTGCGCCCTGGCGCTGCGGCCCCCCATCGAAAGCCCCGACGACCCGCGCATCGTCTTCGACTCCCACACCGTCTACCAGCACATCCTCAGCGACCGGCATCCGGTCGGCCAACTCGCCCACACCGAAACCCCGCGCGCCTTCACCACGGCCGCGCGGCGCACCATCAAGGACGGCAGCCACGGGCTGGTGCTGCGGCTGCCCTACGACAAGGGCTACCCCGTCGTCCCCCTGGCGCCCCACGTGCGGGCGCCGGTCGCCGCCGCCGAGGCCCGGCTGGGGCACGCGGGAGCGGTGCTCCCGCTGGACGGCTTCGTCATCGACATCCTCGGGCTGGCCAACCCGCTGGGCGCCCACACCGAACCCGTCAGCCACAAGAAGGCGGGACACGAGAAACCGATCGACCGGGCCTGGATCGTCGCGGACGTGACCGCGCCGGGAACCCGCGTCCAGGGCGTCGACGAAGACGACGTACGCGCCGCCCGGCACGCGTTGACCTGCGGGCCGCTCCCCGAACTGCTGGCCTCCACCCGCGACCCGATGAGCCCCGCACGCTTCTGGGACAACCTCACCGGCGCCTGGGACCGCACCCTCATGCGCATCCCGGCCGACCCGGTGGAGGCCGAGCGCGCCCTGTGCTAGCGGCCGGACACTCCGTTTCCGGCCACCTGATGGCGGTCCGGTCACCTGCCGGCGGGCCCGCCGGCAGCCCGCCGCGAGCGGGCCGCCGCCTGTCACCCGTCAGCCCACCGCACGTGACTCGCCGTCAGCCCAGGGCAAGTGGCCCGTCGTCAGTCCACCGCGCGTGGCCCGTCGTCAGTCCACCGCGCGTGGTCCGCCGCCAGTTCAGCGCGCGCCCCTGCGGTCAGCCCGACGTGCGGCGGGAGTCGCGGGCGCGCACCAGGGCGCGGGTCACCACGGGGGGCAGGAGGTCGACGGCGAGCCGGCGGGCGGCGCGGGTGCGCGGTGCCCGCGCGCCGGCGGCGTCGGCGGCAGGCGCGTGCCGCGAGACGGGCACCGGCGGCGCGTCGGACTTGCGGGCACCGACCAGCAGCATCCGCTTGCCCGCCACCTGCTGCCACTGCAACCAGCACCTGCCCCGCTCCCGCAGCGCGGCGTGCAGCGCGTCCTGCCAGGGTTCCGCGTCGCCCCACGTGCCGTAGAACTTGTGGCTGGAGACGCACACGGGCCGCAGCCCACTCTCCAGAACGGCCTGCCAGGTGGCGCAGGCGACGCCCGGGGTGTGGTCGGAGCGGTAGTCGTCGAGGACGACGACACCCTCGGGCCCGAGGGCGTCCCGGGCAGCCGCGATGTCGCCGTACACGTGCTCGTACAGGTGTGAGGCGTCCACGTGGACGAAGCGGCAACTGCCGTCTTCCACCTCGCGCGGCACCACGGTGGTGGGGGCCTGGAGGAGGCGCGGCAGGTCGTCCCAGAAGGAGCCGTAGTTGGCCTCGAACGCGCGGCGGGTGAGGGTCGCGTAGGAGCCGCGCATCTCGCGCCCGTTGGCGGCGTCCGGCGCCTCGGAGTCGAACAGGTCGCAGACGGTGAACCGTTCGTACGGAGCGTCGAGGTACGCCCGCATGAGGATGGCGCTCTTGCCCATGTAGGCGCCCATCTCCAGCAGGTCGCCCCGGTGTCGCAGCTCCCGCTGACGGCGCAGGAACCAGTCGAAGAGGATGAGATCCGTGCGGTAGAACCAGCCGGGCACCTCGTCGAAGGAGCGCGGCGCGGGCAGTGCCTGCGGCTGGTCGTCCGGGCCGGGGGCGGTCGGTGTCCGATCGGACGTGGACGCGGCCGTGGTGGTCATGGGGGGCGGGTCTCCTCTGCGGACGGGGACGTTCGAGGGGGCCGAGGCCCTGTATAGGGGGCCGGTGCGAGCCGGCGCACGCCCCGGAGCCGCACATCGGCAGAGCTTCCGCGCGCCGCCGTCCGCGGGCTACCCGGAGTTCAGCGACCGTTCCGTGCGGCTGAGGAACCGCCCGGACGAACACGGCTCCCGGCCTCCTCGGACCCGTGCGGAAATGCCGCCGCGGGCCCGTACGGAGACGCCGTCGTGGGCCCGTACGGAGACGCCGCCGCGAACCCGTGCGGGATCGCGCCACTCGCGGTGGCCGCCGGTCTGGAAGCCGGGGTGGACGCCGTCGTGCCGGCCCGGGACTCAGCAGGGCTGCCGCCGGGGCGGCCCCGCAGCCATGCGGGGAACGGCGGTTCGACGAACGGCCACAGACAACTCCGCACCTGAGGCGTGCCCAGCAGCACGGCGAGCCCGAGGGCCAGCACCGTCGCCCCCGCCACCGCCGGCAGGCCCCAGGCCAGAACGAGCCGGTAGCCGCCCGCCCTCTCGACGGCCTCGAACACCAGCCCGTGCAGCAGGAACGGATAGAGCGCACACGCCCCCAGCGCGGAGAACCTGGTCGGCCTGGAGGAGACGAGGGCCAGGAAGGCGGCGACGAGGACGGCGCCCACGCCGAAGAGCGCGGACCGCACGCCCACGTACATCAGCGGAGACAGGCCCAACTCGTCGCTGGTCGCCTCCATCAGCAGCCAGTCGCGGCTCACCCGGGGCGCAGCCCACCAGGCTCCGACCACGGCGGCGGCCACCACGGGCAGCGCACACAGGCGCGCAGCCCGACTCCACAGCGCACGCAGGTGCTCGGGGCGCAGCCGCAGACCGAGGACGAACCACGGCCAGTACATGAGCAGCCGGGGCAGGGCAGGTTCGCCGCCCACGTGCAGGAAACCGGTGCCGACGGAGACGAGCGCTGCCAGCGCGACGGGCCAGCGCACCGCGTGCCACAGCGGCGCGGTCAGCCGCCACACGAAGAGCGCCGCCAGGAACCAGCACACGAAGGACGGCCGCGTCGGGGTGACGGCGAAGGGCCGGTCCCACAGGAGCGTGTCCATCCCCGCGTACGCCACCTCGAAGGCGAGATAGGGCACCAGGACGTGCGTCAGCAGCCTTCGCACCTGTTCGGGACGCCCGGTGAAGCCGCGCGAGAGGTAACCGCTCAGCAGGATGAGGGCGGGCAGGTGGAAGGCGTACACCAGCAGCCAGGCCGCCTTGACGCCGCGCATGCCGTCGGCGACGGGCGCCCAGTTGTGGGCGAGGACGACCAGGACGACCAGGAGGAACTTCGCGTTGTCCAGAAACGGGTCCCGCCCGCCGTACCGCCGCGCCGCCGAGGCTCCGCCCGGCCGCCGCCGCGCGGAGCCCTGTTCCGGTCGCCGCCGCGCGGAGCCCTGTTCCGGTCGCTGTGGCTCGGAGCCCTGTTCCGGTCGCTGTGGCTCGGCTGCTCGGCCAGGTCGCCGCAGGCGTACCCCTCCGGTCGCTGCGCGCGTCGCCCCCGTGGGCGGGGCAGGGGTCCGGG
>NZ_JASKYT010000502.1:0-3813 GCF_041028275.1 Streptomyces sp. PU-14G | reverse complement strand
CGGTGGTCCCGCGACTTCCTGCCCCCGGTGGTCCCGCGAACCCCTGACGCCCTCAGAACATGTCCTGGCACCACGGCCGCCGCGCGGTGCGAAACAGCGCGTCCGCCCGTTCGACGGCCCCCTCGCGGTGGCCTGCCAGCAGCCCCAGGGCGGCGAGCCGCACGGCCGACTCGTCTCCCAGGTAGAGGGCGGCGAGCTGTGAGACGTCGAGGGTCAGGTCGGGCTCCTCGCGGGTGGCGGCGCACTGTGCCGTGCCCCGCGGCCCGCCCGTCTCCAGCCGGAACCTGCCGGCCGCGTAACCGTCCTTGTCGCGCACGTCCACAACCAGGGACGTCCCGGCGCCGGCGTAGGTGCGGGCCGTCAGCATGCGCTCCACGTCCAGCGGCCGGATCCACAGCCAGTCGGTGTGGCTGACGATGCGGGCGGCACGCGGGTCGGGCAGCAGCTGGGGCAGTACGTCGTCGGGCGCCCGCAGCCCGGTCCGCACCCGCTGGACCCAGTCCATCGCCAGGACGTACCGCCACAGCGCGGCCTCGGCCGCCGCCGTGGTGGCGAACAGATCCCTGACGGTGACGGTCTGTTCGGGCTGATTGCCCTCCCACACGTCGTCGGAGACGTAGGTCACCCCGCCCTGCGGCCGGCCCTCCGCGTCGCGGTAGACCGCGTGGAACGGCGCGGTGAAACCGTCGTCGGGGTAGCGCAGGTCCCCGGTGGCCGCCCGCCACCACTTCTCGTTCCTGTCGATGGCGCCCTGGCGGTGCGCACCGGTGCGGAACCGCTGGTGGACGGCGGGCATCGACGCGCGGAACCCGGCCGCGTCCTCCAGGTCCACCCGCCCGCCGTCGCCCGCGTCGGCGGGGCCCGCGTACCGCCGGTCGAGGCCTGTGCGGGCGACGTGGACGTCCCATTCGGTGGCCCAGGCAGCGGCTCCGAAGCCGTAGCGCCCGTAGATCGGGTACTCGGCGGCGACCAGGCTGGCGCAGGCGTCCCCCCGCTCCTTCGCGGCGTCCAGCGCGTTCGCCATCATCGCCGACAGCAGACCGCGCCTGCGGTGCGTGGGGGAGACGGTGACGGCGGTGACGGCACACGCGGGCAGCACGGCACCGCCCGGCACGGTCAACTCCTGCGGCGTCGTACGGAACGTGCCCACGCACCGGGCGCCGTCGTAGGCGCCCTGTGTGCGGTCCAGCGCGGCCCGGCTGTCGAGGCTCTGCCTGCGGACCGCGACCTCTTCGGCGCTCACGGCGGGGCTGCGGAAGAAGCCGGTGGCGACGGCGCGCAGCCACTCGGGAAAGTCGTCGGGGGAGGACAGGGTGCGGATCTCAAGACCGGTCGCCATGCGGTCACGCTAGGCGCGCGGGACCCTGCCCGCACCGGGTTTTCGGAGCGGCGGCAGCAGCGGTGGCAGTGCCGGCCTCGCGCGCACACGCCTCCCGATCGCCGGCCTCGCGCGCACGCCCTCCCGCGTGCACGCCCTCCCGCGTGCACGCCCTCCCGCGCGCACGCCTCCCGCGTGTCCGCCCCGCCGCCGTCTCAGAACGCGGCGCGCACCTCGCCGACCCGTACGCCGCCGCCCAGCACCGGAACCGTCGACAGGCGTTCGAGCACGGGCGCGCTCGCTCCCATGTGGACGGAGAGGGCGCGCGCCACGACGGGGCCCAGTGCCCTGCTCGCGCCGTCCTCCACCTTGAAGGCGAGGGCCTGCCCGTCCGGCAGCGCGAGCCCCTGCACCGCCTCGGCGCCCATCTTGCTGACGCATCCGGGCAGCTCCCGCATCAGCCAGGTGTCGTGCCTGCGGGTTCCGCCGACGTACTCGGGGTGGGCGCGCATCGCCTCGGCGACCCGTCCCTCGGGGGAGTCGGCGGGCGCCAGTGCGAGCGTGCGGAAGCCGCGGGCCAGCCCGGTCAGTGAGACGGCCATCAGCGGGGCGCCGCAGCCGTCCACGCCGACATGCGCCACCGGATCGCCGGTGGCCTCCTCCAGGGTGGCGCGGACCAGCTTCTGCAGCGGGTGGTCGGGGTCGAGGTAGCTCTCCAGCGGCCATCCCGCGGACTGGCAGGCGGCGAGCATGGCCGTGTGCTTGCCCGAGCAGTCCATGGCCAGCGGCGTACGGGTGTGCCCGGCGGCGAGGAACGCCTCGGTCTCCTCCTCGTCCAGCGGGAGGGAGGCCGGGCACCGCAGGTGGGACTCGGCCAGGCCGTGCTCGGCGAGCATCGCGCGCACCAGGTCGAGGTGGAAGGTCTCTCCCGAGTGGCTCGCGGCGGCCAGTGCCAGCCGCTCACCGGACAGCTCGAGGCCGGAGCGCAGCACGGCGGAGGCCTGGAAGGGCTTGTTCGCCGAGCGGGGGAAGACCGGCGCCTCCGGGTCGCCCAGCGCGCAGGTGACGCTGCCGTCCGCCGCCAGCACCACCAGTGAACCCCGGTGCCGCCCCTCGGTGAAGCCGGACCTGACGACCTCGGCGAGCACGGGGAGTATGTCGGGCATCTCGGGACCTTCCGGTGATGTTCGGCGTACCGGCGTACGGGGTTGGCGGCATTCGTGACCCTTCACCGTAACCGCACAGGACGACCCGCGAAACGCACGCTCCCGACCGCGCAGCGGGGCGGGCGGGGGCCCACCGTTCACGGCAGGAGATCGTCCACCTGCGCCTCTCCCTCCCGGTAGCGGCGGGCGATCTCCGTGCTGCACCCGTCGGCGGTCCGCTGCAACTCCTGGCGGCGGCTGGAGACTTGGCTCTCGTACCCGACCAGTCGTGCCATCGCCTCGTGCAGCTCGGTGTCCGTGCGGGCCTCCAGGTCGCTCAGCTCCACCTCGGCCAGCATCGTCTCGGCCAGTGCCCGGTACTTCTCACCGCGCGGTGCGGCGAGAGTCACATGGCGCGCGGAGCGGTGGCCCGCCGGACTGTCGGTGAGGATCTGCGGCAGCAGGTCCAGCAGCGGCGAACCCGCCGAGTCGCGCCGGGCCAGCTCGGCGCGGAGGATGTCGATCCGCCCCTGGAGCAGTCTGCGGACGTAGCTGAGGTCCGCCTCGTCCTGCTGTGCCGTACGCCTCAGGGCGCGCAGCTCGGGCAGGCTCAGCGCGAGCAGGTCCGGTCGGTCCTCCTCCGGCAGCCGTCCGGAGGCTCCGCCTCCGGGCTGTCGTGCTGTGTGAGCCCGGCCCGCTCCGGTTGTGCTCATGGGCTTGTGTCCCCTCATCCCCGTCCGCGGTAGCTCGCGCGGCACCTGCTGAACGCACCGCGTGTGCGCATCGTGCCACTGAGTGCCCCCCGTTCGCACCGGTCACTCTCCCCGCACGGCGGGCGCGTCCCGCCCTCGGAAGCGGCGCGGCATGATGGGCGGCATGCGAGCAGTGGTGCAAAGAGTGGACGGCGCGAGCGTCACCGTGGAGGGCCGGACCGTTGGTCGGATAGTCGGCGAGGGCCTGTGCGTGCTGGTCGGGGTCACGCACGACGACACGAAAGAGAAGGCGGCGCAGCTCGCGCGCAAGTTGTGGTCCGTACGGATTCTCCAGGGGGAGAAATCGTGTTCGGATGTCGGAGCGCCGCTGCTGGTGATCAGTCAGTTCACTCTCTACGGTGACGCGCGCAAGGGGCGCCGGCCCACGTGGAACGGGGCGGCGCCGGGCGAGGTCGCCGAGCCGCTCGTCGGCGAAGTGGTCGACCGGTTGAGGGAGTTGGGGGCGGAGGTCGCCACCGGCGAGTTCGGGGCCGACATGAAGGTGTCCCTGACGAACGACGGGCCTTTCACGGTGCTGGTGGAGGTCTGAGGGCCCCTCCCGCGCGGGCAGCCCCTCCCGCACGGGCTGCCCCTCCCG
>NZ_JASKYT010000501.1:0-3833 GCF_041028275.1 Streptomyces sp. PU-14G | reverse complement strand
CCGGCGAGCCCCTCACCCTGAACTGGTGGCTCGMCGGTCTCCTCGTCGTTGCCGAAGGAGGTCCAGTAGCCGTCGCCCTCGATGATGTTCTGGTTGGGGATCGAGCCCTCGATGACGAGGATGAACGGGTTCGGCAGCTCGCCCTTGGCCGCCGCACGGAACGGAGCGAGGAAGTCCTCGCCGCCGGTGGTGGGCGAGAGCACCTTGTTGTGCAGATTCACCTTCGGCAGGCCGGGGACGAGGCCCAGCACGACGTCTTCGATGGCGGGCTGCCCCGAGGCCGTCATCGAGACGGTGTCCCCGTCGCAGCTCATCCCCTCGGAGATCCACAGAATGTCGATCTCCTCGATGCCCTGCCGCTGGTCGGCCCTGGTCGGGTGCTCACTCACGCGGGCGGTGCCGCTCTCGATCGTCATGTCCTCGGCCTCCCTTGCAGCCGGTCACGCAGTCGGTCGTAGACGGCCGCGACCGGAGCCGCCATCGCCAGCCCCGGTGGCTGGTCGGGGGCGCCTGGATGCGGCCGGGTGGGGGCGGTCTGCTTGGCCTTCGCCAGCTCACGGCCCAGCTCGTCGAGGGCCTGCTGGTCGACGGCCGCACGCAGCTTGGGCAACATCCGGCCCTCTTCCTCGGCCACGTGCTCCTCGATCTCCTCCTGGAGCTCGGTCATCAGCGCGGTGGTCCGCTCCATGACCTGCTCGTCGCCCTCGCCGCCCTCGAACCCGTCCGGATAGGTGCCGGCGTCTCCGGCGGAGGGGAGCTTGTCCAGCGCGAGGAGCGTCTTCTTGACACCCATGTGCTCGGCCAGATGCTCCTCGATCTCCTGCTGCCCGTCCGCCAGCACCTTCTTGGCCAGCGGGTAGACCATCAGCTCCTCGAGCGCGGCGTGCTTGGACAGCTCGCGGACGAGTGTCTCGACCACGGCGCGGCGTTGGCGGGCCGAGGCAGCCGCGTGGTAGTCGCGGAACAGCTGCTCGACCATCCGATGGTCATGCTTCAACAGTTCGATGGCGTCCATCGGGCCTCGCTTCGTCACGGTGGGGGACGGCGTCCTCGGGGCGCCCATGCCCGTCGCCGTCCAGCGGATGGACTTCGTCGGTGCGGAAGTAGAAGTAGCGGCCGTACCAGGCGTTCACCTCGGCCGCGGGGTCGTCGTCGAGGGTGACGGCCAGGTGCACGCTGCCGTCCACGTCGTGGAAGACGCCCGCGATCCGCGCCGTACGGCCGGCGAGGAAGATGTCGTGCGCGTCGGCGCCCCGGGCCCGCGGACGCAGCACCACCCGGTGGCCGCGCCGCACCGGTACGCCCTCGACCAGCACGCTGTCCGTCGACGGTGAGATCCCCTCGTCGCCGCCTTCCTGCCACCAGGGCGTGGCCGCGCGGGCGGGCACCTGGCCGCTGCCGGGAGGCGGGGGCTCGACGGCCGTCGATGGCCGCCCCGGCCCGGGGGCCGCCTCACGGTCGGGCCCCGGCGACGTCGGCACGGCGGCGTTCCCGGCGGGCTCCAGCGAGCGGATCGCGCCGTGCAGACGCGCGAAGACCTCCCGCGGCATGGTCTCGACCTGGTCGAGGATGGCCGCCGCGCGCGGGTCGGTGGCCCGGGCCTCCCGCTTCTCCTCGTCGGTCAGCAGGAAGGTGCGCAGGGAGAGGATCTCGTCGATCTCGGCGGCGTCGTGCAGGTCCCCCGGGCTTTCCGGCGCGATCTGCGGGTGGTCGGGCAGGAGGATCGGCGAGGAGAGCATCATCCGCCGCGTGCCCTCCTCCCCCGCCAGCACGGGGAAGGTGTGCAGGTTGCGGCAGGTACGCGTGTGAGCCGCCGCCCAGGCGGGCGGGTCGGTGAGGGAGACGAACTCCACGCCCTGTCCGCCCAGCAGGGTGTGGGTCGCGATCAGGGCGTGCCGCAGCGCCTCGTCGCGGGGCGTGCGGGCCAAGACGGTGTCGTCGGTGTTCTCCGTACGGACGCTCAGGCGGTACGCCCCGGGGCGGTCGGCCAGCGGTCGCACCGACAGCGTCGTGCGTGCCGCGAGCGGGCGGCGGTACCGGAAGATGCGGAGGGCTTCGCCGTCCGCGCCTGCCAGGCCGGTGGTCTCCTCGCCGCCGGGCACGCCGACGGGGAACGTCTGCTCTCCCGCGAGCAGGTCGGCCAGCTCCACCTCGATGTCCGTCTCGTGCTCCACCGCCTCGTCGAAGGACAGGTGGAGTTCGCCGCCGAGGTCGGCGGACTCGACGGGCTCCCAGGCGCCGTCGCCGCCCCCGTCCTGCGTCCGGACGCGGCGCTCGACACGTTTGCCCTGTACCTGGAGGTACCGCACCCGGATGCGGAGCAGGGCGCCGGGGGCGGCCTCCAGCAGGCACGCGGTGTGCTGCCGCCAGGACTCGGCGGCTCCGGCGACGCTCGGCAGAACGGGCCCGTCGGCCTCCACCCAGGCGCGGGGTGCGAGGACACCGAACTGCCAGCGCACCCGGTTCTTTGGTGAGGAGCGGCGGTACGGGTAGAGGAGGTAGCCCTCGTAACAGATGGCGTCCGCGACCGCGCGGACCTGTGCGAACGCCGCCCCCGTCGACCGTGTGCCGGGCTCCGCCCGAACCGGACCGTCCACTGCCGTGCCTCCCGGTCGCCGCATCGGTGCGCGGAGCCGCACACCGGCGTCCATATTTGCACCGTTTTTTCAGATTTGCGCGCTCTCCTGGCGCGGGTGTGGCGCGCAGTCGCCTCTGGACGCGTGCGGGTCGCCTTCGGACGTGTGCGGGTCGCCTTCGGACGCGTGCGGGTCGCCTTCGGACGCGTGCGGGTCGCCTTTGGGCGCGTGCGGGGTCGCCCCTGGACGTTTGAAGAGGGGTCTTCCTGGTACTTCGTGAGGCGTGTGGCTCCTGAGACCGCCTGGGGTGTATGCCCCGCAAGGCGATTCCGAACTGTTGCTCGAAACCATTGCCGGGGCGACCGCCCCTCGGGGCGCGCGGATGTTGGACGTGTGCACAGGCACGGGCGTGGTCGCGCTCGCGGGCGCGCGTCTGGGCGCCCGCGAGGTGCACGCCGTGGACATCTCCGCGCGAGCCGCCCTGGCCGCTTCCTGGAACGCCCGGCTGAGGGGCCTGCCCGTCCGCGCGCACCGCGGTGACTTCCTGGAGCGCGCCACCGGGCGCTTCGACATCGTGACGGCGAACCCGCCCTACGTGCCGTACGCGGGGCCCGGCCAGGGCTCCGGACGACGTGCGCGCGCCTGGAACGCGGGACGCGACGGCCGCAGGTTCGTGGACCGCCTGTGCGAGGCGGCACCGCGGCTGCTCGCGGACGACGGCGTCCTGCTGCTGGTCCACTCGCAGCTGTGCGGACCTGACCGGACGCTGGAGATGCTGCGCGGCTTCGGCCTCGAGGCCACGGTGACCGCACGCCGCATCCAACCCTTCGGCCCGGTGCTGCGCGCCCGAGCGCAGTGGCTGGAGCGACAGGGACTGATCTCTCCCGGACAGCGACACGAGGAACTGGTGGTCATCCGTGCCGAGCTCGTCCCCGCACGAGAACGCCCCGAACCGGAGGAGCGGTCCGCCTCCCGGCAGCTGTGAGGCGCGGCCCCTGCGCCGCGTGACCCTCGAACAGGGCGGCCCCGTGCTGGTCGAGGGCCCCGTCGAGGTGCGCCTCGACGACGGGCGAACGGTCACGTCCGACCGCTTCATGGTGGCGCTGTGCACCTGCCGCCGCAGCCGGACCTACCCCTGGTGCGACACCAGCCACCGCCGCCGCTCCCGCCCCGCCAGTGACGACGCCCCGCGTCCGGGAGAGGGGCGGCGGGGCGACAGCCGCTGAGGGCGTCTCCCCCGCGCACACCGCCCCCGCG
>NZ_JASKYT010000500.1:0-3631 GCF_041028275.1 Streptomyces sp. PU-14G | reverse complement strand
GGACGGGGCCGGAGGCGGGGGCCCGCTCCGCTCCGGAGCCCTCCTCGCTGTCCGGGTGCACCGGTACGCGTACGGGCGGTACCGCCGTGTCGCGGGGGTGCGCCTCCAGGCACGCGGTGGCCGAGAGCCGGGCACCGTAGAGCCTGCCGTGCAGCACCATGGCGCTGTCCTCCACGCGCAGCGTCCCCGCCTCCGCGTGTGGCCTGCGCAGCCACGCCCGGACGGCGAGATTGCCGTGCTTGGTCGTGTACGGAATCCGGACGCCGAGCCACGCGTGCGCGTCGGAAGGCGAGCCGCCGTCGACGAGGGAACGCAGATCGTGCACCCCGGGAAGCAAGCGCTGCGGCTCCTCGTCGGCGAGGGCGAGGTAGGCGTCCCAGCGCCCCTCCCGCACCTGCGTGGTGCTGGGCAACGCGGCGCGCAGCCTGCCGTCCGCCCCCGCGCGGGCCAGCGGCAGCCTGAGGGAGGCGTCCGGGCCGTGGTGGTGGCGCAGGCGCAGCAGTACGGCCGCGGACTCCGGTACCTGGGAGGCCGGGATCTCCTTGGCGGCCTTGTCGAAGAGTCGCACCGTGAACGTGAGCCCCACGGCGCTGTCGGCCGTGCAGTCGACGCGCGGGCAGTGGACTTCGGGGACGCGGGGGGAGGCGACGCCCGGCGGCGGGCCCGCCACCGCTACGCCCCGAGGTGAGGTGTCGAAAAGTGCCAGCATCATGACCGTGCTCCTTCAAGGGCGTACTTCACTCCCAGCCGGGCTGCTTCCCTGGCCGCGTACGCCCCGCCGAGGAGGGTGCCGCGAGCCCGGTGAAGCGTGCCGGCCCGCCGGTTGACCAGCGAGGTCATCAGTTCCTCGTACCGGGCGGCCACCTGTGCGGGATCGAACCGTGCCGACGCGGCGAGCGCGGCCTTGCCCATCCGCGCGCGCAGTCCCTCGTCGTTGATGAGGCGGAGCAGCCCACCGGCGATCGCGTTCACGTCGCCCGTGGGGGCCAGGAGTCCGTCCACGCCGTCGCGGATGATCTCCCCGGGACCGTGCGGGCAGTCGGTGGCCACGACCGGAAGCCCGCACCGCATCGCCTCGACGATGGTCATGCCGAAGGACTCGAGGCTCGACGTGACCGCGCAGATCGACCCCTTCACCCACTCGGCCTCGATGGGATTCGCCGAGCCCATCAGGTAGACGTGGTTGTAGAGGCCGAGCTCGTCGATGAGCTTCCTCAGCTTGTTCGCCTCGCGGCCGTGCCCGTAGATGCGCAGACCCCAGTCCGGACGCTCGCGGACGACCTCGCCGAAGGCGCGTATGAGCACGTCGTAACGCTTGGCGGGGGCGAGCCGGCCGGCGGCGACGACCCACTTCCTGCTGCCGTCCGCGGGAGCGACGTCCGGCTCGGGCACGCTGTTGGGCAGCGACTCGACGCGCACGCCGGGCAGCCGCAGAGTGCTGCGATAGTCGCGGGCGTCGGCCTCGGTCACCGTGGTGACCGCGTCCAGCCGGGGATAGGTGCGGCGCAGCAGACGCTTCATCCGCGCGGAATGCGTGGCGAGCGTGAGGTGCTCCTGCCCCAGGCGCACGGGGCCACGGCGCGTCTGCCGGGCCACGTGCACGTTCAGTCCTGGCCGGGTGCCGACGACGACGTCCGCCTCGGTGCTGCTCAGAAACTCACCGATTTTGCGGTCCGTCAGCTCGCTGTGCTGGGAGTACTGGCCGTCGGCGGCGGGGAAGACCCGCGCGGGGCGGGCGTGTTCGGGATCATCGCCGTCGAAGGTGGGTCTGTGCCGACGCATGTCGACGAGCGACGAGAGCCGCACGCCGTTGCCCGGCTCGAAGAACGGCCTGTCCCGGTACCGGAAGACCGACACGACCTCGACCTCGTGCTGCTCGGCGAGCGCCTGCGCCAGGTTGAAGGTGGTGCGGACCGTTCCCCCCATCCCGTACGCGCTGAAGATCAGGAAGGAGATGTGCATTGTTCCTCGTACCCCTAGGTGTGGATGACGCCTCACCACTCGCTGTATGTCTTCCACAGCAGCGGTGCGGCGATGACCGTGCGACGCCGGAAGAAACCGGTTAACTCCTTGGAACCGCCTTACTGCCATGCCAGTTCGGGGGTGGTGTTCCAGTACGAGACGGTGGAGTTGTCGCTCAGGGCGAGGCCGGCGCCTTCGGGGGCTTGGACGGTGGCGGTGGCGCCGGTGCCGTTCTGGTCGCGGTTGGCGAGTTCGACGGTGAGCTGCTTCTCGCGGTGCATGTGGGCGCCGTCGCCTTCCTCCAGGCTGAGGGCGGCGTAGGCGGAGGTGCCCGGCTCCAGGGAGACCACGGCCTGCGGCCGGCCGCCGCCGACCTTGATCGGTGCCTGCGCGTTCGGGTACCCGACGAACGGGTAGCCGTACAGGTCGCAGCGGTCGTCGCCCTTGTTCGTGGCCTTGAGCAGGATGACCGGCGCGGAGCCGCCGGTCGGCTGGAGCCTGACGGTGACGTCGCCGACGGTGCACGTGGTCCTCTGCGCGCCCCCCGCCTCGGTCTTCGCGCCCGCGGCCTTCGCGCCCGTGGTCTTCGCCTCGGCCCTCGCTCCCGGGTTGCCGTCGCCAGGGTCGCCGTTGTCCGCGTTCCCGTCGCCCCCGTGCCCGCTGCCCGCGTTGCCGTCCGCCGGGGAACCGTCCGAGCCGGAACCGTCCGAGCCGGAGTTCTGCGCCTGCGAGTCCTTCGCCACCGCCGAGGAGGACGACGAGCCGGCGCCGTCGTCCGTGCCGCCCCCGTCCTGGCAGGCGGTCAGCGAGAACGCGGCGGCGGCAGCGACGGCGACGAGGCCGGCGGAACGGAAGGTACGGCGCGTACGAGCGGTCTTCACGAGGTTCCCCCACAGATGTCGGATGCGGCACGGCCGCCCACTTCCGCGGGCCACCCCGGCCGGGTTCGCTTGTCGGTACATTCACTGTGATGACGGCCCGGCGGGGATTGTTCACGGGATTCTGTCCGCAGCGTGTAACAGCCCGGTGCGGGAGCGGGCGACGGTCCGCCCGGCACGCGATCACCCGTCGCGACAGTGGAGGGGCAGGGAGAGGGTGCGGAATGCCCGCGAAGGCAGGGGAGTTGGAAGCAGCATGACGCAACGACCCGCACCGCGATCCCTGTCCGACGAGGCACTCTCCGACCTACTCGCCGAGCAGCAGTTCGGGGCCCTCGCCACTGTCAAGCGAAGTGGTCACCCGCACCTGACCACCATGCTCTACAGCTGGGACCCCCAGGCCCGCATCGTGCGGCTGTCCACCACGGCCGACCGCATCAAGGTCAAGCACGTGCAGCGCAACCCGCGCGCGGCGCTGCACGTGCAGGGTGGCGACGTTTGGTCGTTCGCCGTCGCCGAGGGTGTGGCAGAGACGTCCGAGCTCACGACGGTCCCCGGCGACGTGGTGGGGCGGGAGTTGCTGACGGTCACCCCCGCGCCGGAGGACGAGGAGGCGTTCCTCAAGCAACTGGTCGCCGAGCGCCGGCTCGTCATACGGCTGAGGGTGGAACGCTTGTACGGGACCGCCTTGGACGTCAACGGCTAGCGACGGCCGCCGTACTGGTCACAGCCAGCCGTTTCTGGCCGCCGAGGTGACGGCGGCGTCGCGGGGGGACGGCGGCSWKRMMSGG
>NZ_JASKYT010000050.1:0-33296 GCF_041028275.1 Streptomyces sp. PU-14G | reverse complement strand
CGGTGGGGCCGGGCGGTCCGGTTTCCGTGGTGGGGTGGGCGACGGCCTCGCCGAACGAGGGGTCAGGCGGCCCGAACCCCGGCCCGCGCGGGACGGACGGCGGGATGCTCGGCGGGGACGCCGGCAGAGGTGGCACGAGGCCCGCGTCAGGCCCGTACGCGGGCGTCGTGAACGGCACCGGGCCGGAACCCTGCGGCGCCTGCGGCTCCAGCTCCAGCAGTTCGACGGCGCTCCTGCTCACCTGCTCCACGATCGGCCCGGGCAGCCAGCCGCTGCGCACCAGTCCGGCGGCGCCGCCCGCCGCGCCCGCCAACTCCCCGACGAGGACCTCGGTGGAGGGCCGCCCGCCGGGGTCCTTGGACAAGGCACGCGTCACGGTCTCGCGCAACCCGTCCGGCAGGCCGTCGAGCCGGGCCTCGCCGTGTACGACGTGGTAGAGCAGCGCGGCCGAACTGTCCCCGGGGAAGGGCGCCTCGCCCGTCGCGGCGTACACCAGCACCGCGCCCAGCGCGAAGACGTCCGTGGACCCGGCGACCCGCTCGCCGAGGATCTGCTCCGGCGCCATGTAGCCGGGGGAGCCGACCGAGACGCCGCTGGAGGTGAGCGAGGCCGTCCCGTCCTTGGCCCGCGCGATGCCGAAGTCGATCAGACGGGGGCCGTCCAGGGTGAGCAGCACGTTGGAGGGCTTCACGTCGCGGTGCACCAGGCCGAGACCGTGCACGTGGTCGAGGGCCTCGGCGAGCCCCGCTCCCACCGCCCGTACCGTCGCCTCGGGCAGCGGTCCGTGTTCGGCGACGGCCTGCGCCAGCGAGGGGCCGGCCACGTACCCGGTGGCCACCCACGGGGTCGGCCCGTCGGTGTCGGCGTCCAGCACCGGGGCCGTCCAGGCGCCGCCGACCCTGCGCGCCGAGGCCACCTCGCGCCGGAAGCGGTGCCTGAACTCCTCGTCCACCGCGTGGTGCGGGTGGACCACCTTCACCGCGACGGTGCGGCCACTGGTCGAGCGGGCGAGGTACACCCTGCCCATCCCGCCCGCGCCCAGCCTGCGCAGCAGGCGGTACTCGCCCAGCGACTGCGGGTCCTCCGGCTCCAGCGGCTGCATCGTGCCCCCCTCGGTCGCTGCCCCGCGCCCTCCCGGCGGACGTCTTCCCTCCGGGTCCCCTCGGGCACCACCAGCTTAGGCACACCGCCGGGGACCGGGACCGGAAGCGGGAGCCCCGATGCGAGGCGCGCGGCCCATTACGCGGGCGGCCCGTTACGCGGGCGGCCCGTTACGCGGGCGGCCCGTTACGCGGGCGGACGGGAGGAGGCCGCCCGGGACTCGGCAGACCCGGGCTCGGCTCGACAGGCCCCGACTCGGCAAACCCGGGCTCAGGGGCGCAGCATCTCCACCCGGACGTCGGGCGGGAACCCGGTCGTCGCGCCGGTGCGGCGGGCGAACTCGGCCACGCCCTCCAACTGCCGCTCGCCGAAGCGGAAGTCGAGCGTGGTGAAGTACTTCTCCAGCACCTTCGGGTCGAAGACCTCGTACCGCGCGGCGTGCTCGGCCACCTGGTCGACCTGTTCCATGGCCAGGTCACGGGAGTCGAGGAAGGCGCGGTGCGTCTCGCGCACCGTCTCGGGGGAGCGCGCGAGGAAGTCGCGGCGCACCGCCCAGACGGCGAAGACGAACGGCAGCCCCGTCCACTCCTTCCACAGCCGCCCCAGGTCGTGCACCTGGAGCCCCTCCTCCGGCAGCCGGCGCAGGTAGGCGCGCAGTCCCACGTCGCCGATGACGACGGCCGCGTCCGCCTCCTTCATCATCCGCTCGAGGTCGGGCTCGCTGGTGTAGTAGTCCGGCTGGACGCCGTAGCGCTCGCTCAGCAGCAGCTGGGCGAGCCTCACGGACGTGCGCGAGGTCGAGCCGAGGGCCACTCTGGCGCCGTCGAGCTGGTCCAGCGGCACGCGGGAGACGATCTCGCACGACATGACGTCGCCGTCGCAGCCGACCGCGATGTCGGGGAGCGCCACCAGGTCGTCGGCGTTGCGCAGGAACTCCACGAGGGTGACGGGCCCCATGTCGAGCCGCCCGTCGATGATCATTTCGCTGAGCTTCTCGGGGGTGTCCCGAGTCAGGTCCAGGTCCAGCAGGGTGTGCGTGTGGACCAGGCCCCAGTACAGCGGGAGACAGTTGAGGAACTGGATGTGCGCGACGCGGGGGCGGGTGCGCACATCCCTCGAATCAGCCGGTTTAGCAGTCACTCTCCGGAGAGTACGCCCCGGAATATCGCGATTCCCACGAGGGGCGCGGTGGCCTGCGCGACCGGGGCCGCGACCGCGGCCGGCGAGGCGGTGGCCGCGCACCACGGTGCGCAGCCGCGCAGCAGGGCCCGGGTCCGGCGCCGGCGCCTCCGGCAGGTGCGCGCTCAGGGCCCGGCATGCGCGTCATGCCGGGTCCGCGCCGGCCGGGAGCGGCCTTCGCGTCGTCTCAGGAGCGACCGGGTGACAGAGACGGCGCACAGCGCGCTCAGGACGACGACGAACAGCCCGGTCACCGACACCTCGGGGAAGGCCAGCGAGTTCACCACCAGCAGGACGCAGCCGAGGACGAGGGGCTCGACGAGCGCCCTGCGGTCGAAGACCGTGCGGTGGCGCAGGCTCTCGGCCCGCTCCTCGGACATCCGGGACGCGTCCGGCCGCAGCCGCAGCCACAGGTACCCCCACCAGCCGCGCCAGCCGGCCGTGCCCGCCGCGGCCCGGGCCAGGAAGAGGCAGGAGTACGCGAGCTTCGCACCGCTCCGCTCGCCCCTCGCGCGGGAGAGCAGCGCGGCCTTCGCGTACGCGGTCGCCGCCGCGTCGTGGCGCTCCGCCTCCCGCAGCGCGTGACCGGTCCACAGGAGAGCGTCGGTCTCCTGCGCTGAGTCGCCGGCGGCCTGGTGGAGCGACCGGCTCTCGTCGAACGCGGCGACGGCCTCCGGGGCCCGCCCCGCCTTCAGGAGGGCCCGGCCGTGATCCGCCAGCGCGCGGGCGAGTTCCCCCCGGCCGTCCCGCGCCCGCCGGAAGGCCACCACCCGGCAGAAGGACTCCGCGGCCTCTCCCCACCGCTGCGCTGCCATCAGGTCCAGTCCGAGATGTTCCAGGCTGTCCGCCGTGGCGCCCTCGTCCCCGGCCCGGTCGTGCGCGGCGACGGCGGTGGCGCGGGTCTCGATCGCCGAGGCGGGCCGGCCGGCGCCGTGGAGCGCGTTGGCCAGCACGTGCAACGCCCCGGCCAGCAGTGTGGGGTGCTCCGCCTCCCGGAGCAGGGCCACCGCCTCGTCGGCGAGCGTCATCGCCTCCTCGTACCGCGCGCTCTCGTTGAACAGGCCGCTGACAGCGGTCAGGGTCTCGCCCAGCGCGGCAGGCTCGCCCGCCTCCCGCGCCGCGTCGAGCGCTGCCAGCCGGGCGGCCAGCGCGTCGTCCGTGTGGCCGGCTCTCAGGTGGGCGACGGCTGTGTTGTTCAGGGCGGTCTGCCGGCCGTGCGGGTCGTCCAGAACGCCGTAGAGGTCGAGCGCCTCGTCCAGGACGGCGAGCGCCTGCGCGTGTTCTCCCAGGTCCACCAGGGTGCTGCCCAGGCAGTTGAGACAGTCGGCCTCCCCGTGCCGCTGCCCGGTCAGGCGGTGCAGCGACAGCGCCTCGACGTGGGCGGCTCTGGCCTGCTCGAACTCCCCCTTGGCCGCCAGGGCGTTGCCCAGGTTGTTCAGCGCTACCGCCTCGCCCCCGGGGTTTCCCGCCTCCCGGTGCGCGGCGAGGGCCTCGGTGTGGGAGGCGACCGCGGCGTCGTACTGCCCCGCGGCCCTCAGGGTGGAGCCGCGGTGCGAGCTCAGCACCGCGTGCCGGCCGGGATCTTCGCGTCGGGGACGGAGGGCTTCGGCCGCGGAGTGGGCCTCGATGGCTTCCTCCAGCCGCCGCAGCGAGGCCAGCGCGCTGCCCAGCCGGCTCTGCGCGGTCGCCTCACCCTCCGGGTCCTCGGCCGCGCGGAACTGCTCGATCGCCGCGCTGTAGGCGGTGACCGCCTCCTCGTACCGCCGAGCCGCTTCCAGCGCCGCGCCGAGCCCCTCGAGTACCGTCGCGTGCAGGCCCGGGTCGCCCGCCCGGGTGGCGGCCTCGGCGGCTGTCGTGCCGACCATGACCCACTCGTGCGGGTAGTGGTGGGCGGACAGGTACGGCATCAGGTGCAGCGCCAGTTCGCAGCACAAGACGTCGGCCTCCGCGGCCTCGGCCACGAGCACGGTGACAACGAGATTGTCGTGTTCGTGCGCCAGCCATCTCAGCGCCTCCCACCGATCGGCGAACAGGTCGGTGTCGGGCGTCCCGGAAGGGCGGAGGTGGGAGCCCGCCGCCACGAGACGCTCGGCGTAGTGGGACACCAACCGGGGGAAGGCCTCCTGCCTGCTGTCCTCCTCCGCGTGGTCGGCGCTCCGTTCCTCGGCGTAGACGGCGAGGAGGTCGTGCATGTACCAGCGCTCGCCCGTGGCGTCGGTACCGATCAGGTTCGCCCGTGCCAGCGCCCTGAGAAGGTGCTCGGCGTGCGCGGCATCGCTGTCGACGAGGGCTGCCACCGCCGCCGCGGAGATGTCCGGGTAGAGCGTCATCGGCAGCAGCCGGAACAGGCGGGCCTGTTCTGGTGGCAGGGCGGCGTGGGAGAGGTCGAAGGCGGCACGCACGGCACGCTCGTCGCGGCTGAGGCGGTCCAGGCGGCGGCCGGCCTGATCCAGGTCGGCGGCCATCGCGGCCGGGGAGCGCCCGGGCACGTCCGCGAGGAGCGAGGCGACGATGGCCAGGGCCAGTGGCAGGCGGGCGCACTGCTCGGCGATGCGGGCGGCGGCGTCGGGATCCTCGTCGACCCGGCGGTCCCGTGCCCCCCGCTTCTGGCGCAACTCGCGCCGCAGAAGCCGCACCGACCCCTCGATGCTCAGGACGTCCACGTCGTGCAGGGCGACGTTGGCCAGGTCGGAGAGGGTATGGCGCGAGGTGACGAGCGCCGGTGTGCGCGCGTCACCCGGGAGCAGCGGCCGGACCTGGTCGCTGTGGGCGGCGTTGTCGAGGACGACGAGGACCCGGCGGCCCTCGTCCGCGTACGCGCTCAGGGCCGAGTGGTAGAGCCTGGCCAGGTCCTGGATCTCGTCCGGCAGCCGTTCCCGGGCGATGCCGAGGGCCTCCAGCAGGGACCGCAGGGCCTTCCCGGGTGCCATGGGGCCACGGGCACCGGGGGTGTGGCCCAGCAGATCGACGAAGAGGACCCCGCCCGGGAACCAGCCCGGTGTGCTCAGTGCCCGGTCGGCCACCTGCAGCGCCAACTCGGTCTTACCCACCCCGGGCAGCCCCGCGAGCGCGGACACGCGCGCCGCACCGGTGCCGGCGGCGTCGGGCGCCAGGGAGGAGACGAGGGCTTCGAGGATCTCCTCGCGGCCTGCGAACGTGCCCACCCGTGCCGGCAGCCCCGCCATCGCTGGGGTGATCACCGGCGGCAGCCGCACGGAGATGTTGTTCCCCTGGATCACGCAGTTGAAGAAGATGCCGCCACTGATCTCGTTGCTGACCCGCCCGGCAGCACGCCGATCCTCCGCGACCACAGGCCTACCCCCTCGCGGCTCTCGGTGCACAAGCGTATGCGCGGTGTCGTGGCCGGGAAACCGGCGGGGAGCGCCCCGGAGACCCGGCCGGGGAGTGACCCGGGGCACCGTCAGGGCACCGGCGGAGAACCGGCCGGGAGCGACACGGGGAACCGGCGGGGAGGGGAACCGAGCGCGCCGGGCAGCGGCCTGGCCGGGCACGCTGACCGGCCAGGATGGCCGCTGCGGTGGTCTTAAGCGACCGGCTCCCAATCGAGTGATCTTCGACCCTTCCACCGTCGGCGCCCCCGTGCTAGTCTCGCTGCAAGTTGCAGTTTGGTTTCCCTTGCAGTACAGAGCCTGCGGAGCATGTGACCGCGGGCTCTCGTCGTTTTCAGGCTTCTTAGTGGGTTCTGGGAGCAGGGACACCCTTATAGGCCCAAGGAGGGCTTATGGCTACCGGAACCGTGAAGTGGTTCAACGCCGAAAAGGGCTATGGCTTCATCGCCCAGGACGGTGACGGTCCCGATGTCTTCGTCCACTACTCCGCTATCAACGCATCCGGGTTCCGCTCGCTCGAGGAGAACCAGACGGTGACGTTCGACGTGACGCAGGGGCCCAAGGGCCCGCAGGCTGAGAACGTCACCGCGCAGTAGGTCCCTGCGACGTACGCAGCACCCCAAGGAGCCCCCGCCGACGGCGGGGGCTCCTGCCTTTTTGTGGTGCCTGTGCCGACTGCCCTCAGGGGCCAGTGCCGGCTCGCTCAGCAGTCGCGCCGCTCGTAGCCCGTGATCGCGGCGACCTTCTCGGCGGAGGCCGAGCTTTCGTCGAAGCGGTGGTCGAGCCACTCGGCCGCCAGCGTCCTGGCCAGCTCCAGACCGATGACGCGCTGCCCGAAGCAGAGGACCTGCGCGTTGTTGCTGAGCACGGAACGCTGCACGGAGTAGCTGTCGTGCGCGGTCACCGCCCGGATGCCCGGCACCTTGTTGGCGCTGATGGCGACGCCGAGACCGGTGCCGCAGACGAGCAGCGCCCGGTCGGCCTCGCCCTCGGCGACGCGGCGGGCGGCTTCGACGGCGACGTGCGGGTAAGCGGTGTGCTCGTCGCTGCCGACCCCGACATCGGTCACCTCCGCGACGCGGGCGTCTGCCTCCAGGTCCTTCTTGAGGGCTTCCTTGTAGTCGAGTCCCGCGTCGTCACACCCGACGACGACGCGGAACGGCCGGGGCTGTGCGGGGTTGGTGCTCATGGTGCGTTCCTCCAGGGGAGCGTCCGTCTCGTACGTCGGCCGGTGCGGTCCGCCGGGTCCGGTGTCGGCCGGTCCGGCACCCACCGGTTCCGGTGAGGGCCGAGTCCGCCCTGCGGCAGCCGGGCCCGGCGGCGGCCGGACCCTGCGGCGACCGGACCCTGTGGCAACCGGTCCCTGCGGCGGCCGTGCCCGGCAGCGACCGGACCCTGTGGCAACCGGTCCCTGCGGCGGCCGGTCCCGGCGGCGGCCGGTCCCGGCGGCGGCCGGGTCCGTGTCAGTCGGGGAGGGCGGCGGTGGCGGTGGCCGACACCTCGGTCAGGACCATGGCCAGGGAGGTGGCGCCCGGGTCCGGGGTGCCGAGGCTGCGCTCGGCCAGCGGCCGGGCCCGGCCCAGCTTCGGGCGCAGCCGGGCGGTGGCCTCGGCGGCGGTACGCGCCCTGTCGGCGGCGGCGGCGAAGGCCTCCGCCGCCGAGGCGCCGGCGTCGGTCCGTTCGGTGAACGCGGTCACGAACGGGGCGAGCGCGTCGACCAGCGTCTTGTCGCCGGGCTCCGCCTTGCCGAGCGAGGTGACCGCCTCCAGCGCCGCCCGGGCCCCTGCCACCAGTTCGGCGGGCTCGGGCGCGCGGTCGGCGGGCAGCGCCGAGCCGAACGCGCGCAGGCCCGCGCCCCACAGCGCCCCCGACGTGCCACCCGCCTCGGCCGCCCACGCGTCACCGGCCGCGCCCAGCAGGACGGCCGGGGCCGCGTCGCGCTCACGCTCCTGCTCGGCGGCGGCCAGAGCCGCGTCCACGCCCTTGCACATTCCGCGCCCGTGGTCGCCGTCGCCCGCGACGGCGTCGAGCCGGCCGAGCGCCTCTTCCTGGTCGTGGAGGAGGGTGTGGGCCGCGCGGAACGCCTCCACGGCGGTGGCCAGGGTGGTGAGCGCGGCTCCTGTCGCGGGCGCAGGCGCGGTTGCGCGCCCGCCGCCGGGCGCCGAGCCGGTCGCCGTGCCGCTCGCGCGGGTGGCCCTCTGCGCGGGGGCGGCCTGGCGGGTCGGGGCCGTCCTCGCGTCGGCCATCCGGCCCCGGCGGAACGCCGGGGTGTCGGCGGGAGCCAGCCAGAGCCGTTCCAGTTCCTCGTCCAGCCAGGTGAGGGTGAGGGAGCAGCCCGCCATGTCCAGCGAGGTGACCAGCTCGCCCACCTCGGGCCGCACCAGGTCGAGCCCGGCGTCGGCGAGCCGCTCGGCCACCGAGGCCCACAGGACGTACAGCTCCTCGTACTTGGTGGAGCCCAGGCCGTTGAGGAGGACCGCCACCCGGTCGTCGTCCGCCGCCTCGGCGGGCCGCTCGGCCAGCAGGCCCGCCACGAGGGTGCGGGCCAGCTCGTCCGCCGTCGTGAGCTCGTCCTCGCTGACGCCGGGCTCGCCGTGGATGCCCAGGCCCAGGCCCAGCTTGCCCTCCTCCACGGTGAACAGGGGTTCGCGCTGGCCGGGGAGGGTGCACCCGGCGAAGGCGACGCCCAGGGAGCGGGTGCGCGCGTTGGTGCGTTCCGCGACGCGGACGACCTCGTCCAGCGAAGCGCCCTCCTCGGCCGCCGCCGAGGCCGTCTTGTAGACGGTGAAGCCGCCCGCGATGCCGCGCCGCTTGCCGGCCTCGGCCGCGGGCGCGCTCGCCACGTCGTCGGTGACGGCGAAGCACCGGGCCGGTACGCCCTCGTCGGTCAGGCGCTGGGCGGCCTGGCCGAAGTTCATCACGTCGCCCGCGTAGTTGCCGAACATGAACAGGACTCCGGCGCCGGATTCGGCCTCCGTCGCCACGGCGTGTGCCTGGGCGGCGGACGGGGAGGTGAAGACGTTGCCGATGACGGAGCCGTCGGCGAAGCCGTCACCGACCACGCCGCAGAAGGCGGGGTAGTGCCCTGAGCCGCCGCCGGTGAGGACGGCGACCTTGGGTGCGGTGGGGCGGGCCGCTCTGACCACACCGCCGCCGGGCGCGGCCCGTACGTGCTCGGGATGCGCCGAGACGAAGCCTTCCACCATGTCGGTGGTGAAGCGGGAGGGGTCGTTGAATATCCGGGTCATGTGTGTGCTCCAGCTCATCCTTCGTGGCCTGTGAGAAGCCTGTGAGAGCCCGGGCCCGCCACCGGACGAGCCGGGGCGGTGCCCGTCCCGTCACGGGGCCCCGCCGGTGGTCACCAGGACTGGCGGGCTCTTTCGAGGGTGTCGAGGTAGCGGTGGTAGCCGTCGTCGTAGAACGCGACCGCGTCGGGGTCGGCGCGGGAGACGCGGGCGAAGGAGGAGGCGGAGTTCTCGGGGGCGGCCCCGAGGGCGTCCCAGGCGACGCGGGCCGCGCCGCGGATACCGACCGCGTCCTCGCGGACGTGGACGTCGCGGCCGAGGACTCCGGCGAAGATGCGTCCCCATTCGCCGGAGCGGGCGCCACCGCCGCATGCGGTGATCTCGCCTGCCACGCCGAGGGTTTCCAGGCAGTGGCGGGCGGAGTAGGCGACCGCTTCGCACAGGGCGCGCACCAGGTCGGCGCGGCCGGTGAGAGGGGAGAGCCCGTCGAGCCGGCCGCGGGCGCGGGCGTCGACGAAAGGGGCGCGTTCGCCGCTGGTGGACAGGAAGGGCAGCGCGGTGACGCCGCCGGCGCCGTAGGGGGACTGGGCGAGCAGCGCGTCGAGTTCCTCGATGCGGACGCCGAGCATGCCCAGCAGCCAGTCGAGCCCGGCGGTGCCGATCATGGCAGGCATGACGCGCAGGTAGCGGTCGGGGTAGGGGGTGGCGAGGACCATGCCGGCCGGTTCGCCCGAGCCCGGTGCGGGGTCGGAGGCCAGGACCTGGCAGGCGAGGGTGGTGCCGATGATGAGGTTGCCCTGGCCGATCTGTTCCAGGCCGGAGCCGAGCCCGCAGGCGGGGATGTCGAAGGGCCCGGCGCTGACGGGCAGCCCCGCGGGCAGGCCGAGTTCGGCGGCGACCTTGGGCAGCAGCCCGAACAGGGTGCCGGGTGGTGCGGGGTCTGCCAGGAGTCCGCGCCAGTCGCTGAGGCCGCACAGGTCGAGTGCCTCGTCGTCGTAGGTGCGGGTGGAGACGTCGAGGAAGGGCAGGGAGGCGTCCGAGGCGTCGACGGTGCGTTCGCCGGTGAAGCGCTGGGTGAGGGCGTCCACGCAGTAGCCCGCGGTCTCGGCGGCTGCCAGCCGGTCGGGTTCGTGCGCGGCGAGGTGGGCCAGCAGAGGGCCGGCCGCGCCGGGGAACATGCCGGCTCCCGTGCGGCGGAAGACCGCGTCGGTGGTGCCGTCGGCGCTCCAGCCCTCCAGTACGGGAGCGGCACGGCCGTCCATCCAGGACAGCGCGCGGCCGACGGGACGGCCCCGCGCGTCGCGCAGCCACAGGCCGTCGCCCTGCCCGGTGAGGGCGAGGGCTTCGACGGGCTCGTCGGGGGCGAACTGCGCGGCGTCGGCGACGGCGGCCCGCACGACGGTGACGACCGTGCCGATGACCTCGTCCATGTCCTGCTCGACGCGGTTGCCCGGCAGCGTGTAGAGGGTGCTGCGGGCCTCGTGCGCGGGGCCTGTGCGCCCGTCGCGCGCGACGAGCTGGGCCTTGGTGACCGAGGTGCCGACGTCGACCCCGACGATCATGGCTACCGCCCTCCGTCGAGGCTCTGCGGGTTGACGACGTACTCGGGGCGCTCGCCGCGCAGGTGGGCTGCGGCCTGTGCGGCGGTGATGGCGGCGGCGCGGTCGGCGGTCTGCCGGGTGGCGCCGGCCAGGTGCGGGGTGGTGATGACGTTCGGCGCCGCGTGCAGCGGCCAGCTCGCGGGCGGCGGTTCGACGTCGTACACGTCCAGCGCGAGGGCGCCCAGGTGTCCCGACTCCAGCAGGGCGGGCAGCGGCGCGTAGTCCATGAGTTCGCCGCGCGCGGAGTTGACGAGCACGGCGCCCTTGGGCAGCAGCTTGAGGTTGCCGGCGTGCAGCATGTGCCGCGTCTCGGGGGTGACGCGGGCGTGCAGGCTGACGACGGAGCTGCGCCGCAGCAGGTCGTCCAGCTCGACCAGTTCGACGCCGTCGGCCGCCGCCTTGGCCGGGTCGGTGTAGGGGTCGGCGACCAGGACGCGGGAGCCGAAGGCGCGCAGCACGCGGGCGACGATGGACCCGATGGCGCCGTAGCCGACGAGGCCGACGGTGGTGCCGTCGAGTTCGATCCCGGCGTTCTCGATGGCGTAGTAGTCGCCGCGCCAGGTGCCCTTCTTCAGCTCGGCGTCGGAGGCGGGGATGCGGCGCAGCGCGGCGAGCATCAGACCGAGCGCGAACTCGGCGGCGGCGGCGGCGTTGCGGCCCGGGGTGAAGGTGACGGGGATGCCGGCGCGGGTGGCGGCCTCGACGTCGACGTTGACCGGACCGCCGCGGGCGACCGCGATCAGCTTAAGGTTGGGGGCCTCGCGGATGACGCGGTCGGTGAAGGGCGCCATCTGCACGAGGGCGATCTCGGCGTCGCCGAGGGCTTCGAGGAGTTCGTCCTCGGTGCCGGACGCCTCCTTGACGTTGCCGACGGGCCCGAAGGGCGTGTGCGGCCACGGGGTGGTCTGGGTGCGGAAGGCCAGCTCCGCGCCGGGCGCCGCGGCCCTGAGCGCGTCGACGAACAGCTGCGGGGCGATGAAGTGGTCGCCCGAGGCGAGGACCGTAGTGGAGCCGGTCGCGCCGGTCGCGCCCGCGGCGGGCTTGGGGTCCGTCATGCCCGGTCACCTTCCTTTTCCTTGAGCTTGCCGAGCAGGTAGCGGCGTACGGCGTCGTGTTCTGTCGCACAGTAGGCGGCGCCCGCCAGCGCGTCCTCGGCCGGCGGGTAGCCGGGGTTGGGGATGGCGACGACGGTCATGCCGGCAGCGGCGGCGGCGCGCAGCCCGTTGCTGGAGTCCTCGACCGCCAGGCAGTCGGTGGCGGGGACGCCGAGCTTGTCGGCCGCCGCGAGGTAGACGTCCGGGCTGGGCTTGCCGCGCGGGACCTCGGCGCTGGAGACGGTGGCCTTGAAGTGGTGGTCGACTCCGTGGTGGGTCAGTACGGCGTCGATGACGCGGCGCGGCGCGGACGAGGCGAGCGCGATCGGGCCGAGGGCCGCGGCGTCGGTGATCATCTCGCGGGCGCCGGTCAGCAGCTCGATCTCGCCGTCCTCCAGCGCCTTGATCATGCCGTCCACGACGGAGCGCTCGGTGTCGGCGACGCTGTCGCCCGCGCCGGCGAAGTCGGTGAGGAAGGCGGCCCACTCGGGGGCGCTCATGCCCTGGCAGCTCTTGGTCTGCTCCGGCCCCCACTGCCTGCCGCGTTCGGCGGCGAACGCGGTCCACAGCCGCTCCCAGAGATGCTCGCTCTCGACGAGCACTCCGTCCATGTCAAACACCACTGCATCGGCCACGGCCGGAACTCCTCACATTCGGCTCCCAGCAAATTAACACCGCTCTTGTTATCTGTCACTTGTGACCTGATACGCGTCCCAGCCGGGATGGGAGACTCGGGGCGGTCCGGAGACCGGCGGGCGCGGCGCCGGGTGCAGGATGGTCCGTATGACCGCCCAGGGAGCAGCGCGCGCCTCGCGCCAAGAGCGTCAGCAGCAGATCGTCGACCACGTGCTGGCCGAGGGCGACGCCTCGGTGGCGGAGCTGACCGAGCTGACCGGCGTCAGCGTGATGACCGTGCACCGCGACATCGCCGAGCTGGCCGACCGCGGCATCCTGCGCAAGTACCACGGCGGCGTGACGGCCCAGCCCTCCACCGTCTTCGAGTCCAGCTCGGACTTCCGGCGGCACGCGCACACCGGCGAGAAGGACGCGCTGGCCAGGGCCGCGCTCGACTTCGTGGCGCCCGGCATGTCGCTGATGCTGGACGACTCGACCACCGCGCTGGCGCTGGCCAAGCTGCTGCCGCAGGTGGGGCCGCTGACGGTGGTCACCAACTACCGGCTGATCACCGAGGAGCTGCGGGCCGCCGAGGACATCCGGCTGATCGGGATCGGCGGCGAGTACTCGCGCACCCACGACTCCTGGATCGGGCTCTCCGCACTGGAGATGATCAAGAGCTTCTCGGTGGACCTGACCCTGGTCTCCACCTCCGCCATGACCGGGACGATGACCTACCACCAGGAGCAGGAGATCGTCGCGCTCAAGCGGGCGATGCGCCTCGCGGGCTCGGTGAGCGTGCTGCTGATGGACCACAGCAAGGTGGGCCGGAGCGCGCTGCACCGGCTCGACCCGGTGGACGCCTTCGACCACGTGGTGCTGACAGGACCCGTGGACGACGGGCCCGTGGCCGAGATGCGCAAGCTGGCGGACGTGCGGGTGGTAACGACGTAACAAAAGATCTCGTTACCTTTAACACTCCTCTTGATATTTCTCGCGGCCGGGCTGAGGATCTGCGGTGCACCAACTGGTTACCTCAGAGCGGAGGCCCCTCGATGACGGATGCAGCGACGCGTGTGCCCGACAGAGGGCTGCTCGATCGCATAGGGCTGCCCAAACCCCTGGTCCTCGGGTACGTCGGCGTCCTGCTGTTCATGATCGGCGACGGGGTCGAGAGCGGCTTCATCGCCCCGTACATGGCCGACCACGGCGCCGGCACCGATGTGAAGGCCGGCTACGTCATCACCGTCTACGGCGTCGCCGTGATGCTGGCGTCCTGGTTCTCCGGGGCGCTCTCCCAGGTGTGGGGCCCGCGCAAGGTGATGTGGGTCGGCCTGGGCATCTGGGCGGTCTTCGACGCCCTCTACCTGGTCTTCGCGCTCGGCACCGAGAACTTCCCGCTGATGCTGCTCTTCTACGGCATCCGCGGCTTCGGCTACCCGCTGTTCGCCTTCGGCTTCCTGGTGTGGATCACCGGCAGCGCGCCCAAGGCCCGGCTGGGCACCGCCGTCGGCTGGTTCTACTTCGCCTTCACCGGCGGCCTGCCCACCCTCGGCTCCCTGTGGTCCAGCTTCACCATCCCGCAGATCGGCGAGATGGGCACCCTGTGGACCGCGCTCGGGCTCATCCTGATCGGCGGCGCCATCGCCCTGGTCGGCGCCAAGAAGCGGGGCGGCGGCGAGCGGCTCACCGAACCCGGCGTCACCACGGGCCAGTCCCTCTACAACAGCGTCTCCATCGTGTGGACCCACCCGCGCGTCCTGGTCGGCTGCCTGGTGCGGGTCATCAACACCGCGCCTGAGTTCGGCATGCTCGTCTACCTGCCGCGGATCTTCTCCGACGACGTCGGCTTCGGCACCGACAAGTGGCTCCAACTGCTGGCGATCATCTACGGCACCAACATCTTCTTCAACCTCATCTTCGGCGCCCTCTCCGACAAGATCGGCTGGCGTACCACCATCGCCGGATTCGGCGCCCTCGGCTGCGCCGTCAGCGTCACCGTCCTCTACTTCGTGCCCACCTGGCTCGGCCCCGACTACTACTGGGTCGCCGTCCTGGCCGGCATGCTCTACGGCGCCACGCTGGCGGGCTTCGTGCCGATCTCCGCGCTCATCCCCAACATGGCCCCCGAGAACAAGGGCGGTGCCATGGCCCTCCTCAACCTGGGGGCGGGCGGCGCCACCTTCGTCGGCCCCGCCATCGCCTCCCTCTTCCTCCCCCTGGTCGGCGCGGGCGGCGTGACCATCGTCTTCCTCGCCCTCTACCTGGTCGCCCTCGTGCTGACCCTGTTCCTCAAGATGCCGGAGGAACAGGGCGCCACGAAGGACGAGCCGGTCGCGCCGCGACCGCAGGCGACCACGGCGGTGTGACACGGGCCCCGGGCCCCGCCGCGTCCGCGGCGGGGCCCGGGCCTTTGTGAGGGGTGTCAGTCCAGGGTGTAGGAGAAGGCCACCGCGACCTTCTCCTCGCCGTGCCGGACCTCGTACGAACCGTCACCGGTCAAACCGGTGAGCGCTCCGGTGGCGGAGCCGGGGGCGACGTCGAAGGTGCAGCGGATGGTGCCCTCCTCGTCGAAGGTGCCGGCCTGCCGGATGACGAACGTGCCCTCCCGGCCGTCGACCGAACCGGTCAGCACCTCCATCCCGGAGAAGACGCCCGTCATCTCCGTCGCATAGCAGAGCACGTACTCGCAGGCGGCGCCCCTCGCCTCGATGCCGCCCGCGTAGTCGTTGACGACGGAGGCCCGGGACAGGCGGGGGCCCTCCGTGGCCCGTACCTCCTTCTCGTCCCAGGAGACGGGGGTGAACGTGGCGGTGGTGGTACGCGAACCCATGAGATGCCCTTTCGCTGTGCGGTAGCGCGCTGTGCGGTAGCGCGCTGTGCGGTAGCGGCCTGACGGCATCCTGTCTCCCGTACCTGACACCTCATGTCAGGTACGGGAGACAATGGCGCCATGCGCGCCGACCGGCTTCTCTCGCTGCTCCTGCTCCTCCAGAACCGGGGCCGGATGACGGCACCCGAACTCGCCTCCGCACTCGACGTCTCCGTGCGCACCGTCTACCGCGACATCGACGCGCTCAGCGCCTCGGGAGTCCCCGTCTACGCCGACCGCGGCCCGGCCGGCGGCTACCGCCTCATGGACGGCTACCGCACCCGGCTGACCGGGCTGACCGACTCCGAGGCGGGCTCGCTGTTCCTGTCCGGGCTCCCCGGCGCCGCCGAGGAACTGGGCATCGGCGCCGTCCTGACCACCGCCCAGCTCAAGGTGCGGGCCGCACTGCCCACCGCCCTCGCCGAGCACACCCGGCGCATCCAGGACCGCTTCCACCTCGACGCACCCGGCTGGTTCAGAGGCGCCGACCCGGTGCCGCACCTGCCGCAGGTCGCCCGCGCCGTGTGGGAACAGCGGGTACTGCGGGTGCGCTACCGGCGCTGGCGCGGCGAGGTACAGCGCCAACTGCGGCCGCTGGGCATCGTGCTGAAGGGCGGCATCTGGTACGCCGTCGCCGAAGCCGACGGCGCCGCGCGCACCTACCGGATCTCCCGTTTCGAGGACGTCACCCCCGGCGACGAGACGTTCGACCGCCCCACCGGCTTCGACCTGCCCGCCTACTGGGCCGACTCCGCCCGCCGCCTGGAGTCCTGGCTGCGCCAGGACGTCGCCCGCGTCCGCCTCTCCCCGCAGGCCCAGCGACTGCTGCCCGCCAAGTTCGGCGCCCCGGGCGTCCGCGCCCTCGACCAGGCGGGCCCACCCGACGAAGCCGGCTGGATCGAGACCGACCTGGACGTCGAGTCCCAGCCGGTCGCCGTCAGCGACCTGCTCAGCCTGGGCGCGGAGGCCGAGGTCCTGGGCCCACCCGCCCTGCGGGCCGCGATGACCGAGGCGGTCTTGGCACTGTCCGCGCACTATGCGGTATGAGCGATCCGCCTGCCGGCTGCACGGACCTCGTTCGTCAGGGCTCCCCGCCGGCAGCAGCTCGGCGGCTGAGCGCGGCTGCGCGGGGGACCGGGCACCCGCAGCCCCAGCTCCACACGCGCGTTGCGCGCACTGACTAACGCATCAGTCAGGAGCGCAACGGTGCGGAATTTCCGGGAGCTAAGCGGGCATAACGGGCCATAATGCATCACCCGCCGTTGCGGTTATCTCAATGCATCCTTACGGTGGTCGGCATGCGGCACACAGCGGGCGACCGGATCGAGGACAGCGCGGGCGAGGTCGCCGAGCGGGTCAGGAAGGTCGTCGAGGCCGCCGGGTGCACCCAGCGGGAGTTCGCCCGGCGGGTCGTCATGGACCCCTCCAAGCTGTCGCGCGCGCTGAGCGGCACGCGCCGCTTCACCGTCGCCGAGCTGGCCCGCATCGCCGACGCGGGCGAGGTCGACGCCGGGTGGCTGCTCGGCTCCCCCAGCACGGAGCCGGCCTCCCCCAGTGCGGAGCCCGCCTCCCCCAGCGCGGAGCCCGCCTCCGCGAGGGCGGCCGTGTCCGCTCCTCCAGCCACCGCACCGTCTTCCGCCACGTCCAGGGAGCCCCTACTCCCCTCCGCGGGGCGCCCGTTGCAGATCGTGCGGGAGACGGTGCGGTTGATCGCGGAGCACGGGTTCCACGCCGTGCGGGTCGCCGACATCGCCGCCGCCTGCGACACCAGCACCGCCGCCATCCACTACCACTTTCCCGGCCGTGCGGAGCTGCTGGAGGCGGCCGTGCGGTGGTGCATGGACGAGGACACCGCCAGCCGTGCGACCCGCATCGCCGAGGCGGGTGCCGGCAACGCCGCCGACGAGTTGCGTGAACTCCTCGCGTTGCAGACACCGCGCACCGCTCAGCAGCGCAGGCAGTGGCTGGTGTGGCTCGATCTGTGGGCGGAGGCGGCCCGGTCGACCGCGATCGGCCGGCTGCACGTGGACTACTACCGCCAGTGGCGTACCACCGTCGCCGACGTCATCCGGCGCGGCATCGTCCAGGGCGTCTTCCGCACCGTGGATCCCGAGTTCAGCGCCCTGCGTCTGACCGCGCTCATCGACGGTCTGGCCTCGCAGGTCCTGGCCAGCGCCGCCGGTGCGCAGAGCGCCGCCGACGCGGGCGCCCGTCCCGACACCGGGCCCGACGACATGTACACGGCGCTGCTCGCCCACGTCCGCACCGAGCTGCTTTCCGAGGCCGACGAGAAGCCCGTCGCGTTCTGAAGCCCCCTTCGGCACACCCTTTCGACACACCCTTTCGACACACTCACCTCTCCCCAGCTGTCCTCACGGACTCCGACCATCCCCCGGACACCAACCGTCCCCACGGACACCAACCGTCCCTACGGAGGTATCGCCATGCCCATCACCGAGAACGTCATCATCACCGCCGCCCTCACGGGCGCCGGTGACACGGTCGGGCGCAGCCCGCACGTGCCGGTCACCCCCGAGCAGATAGCCGCCTCCGCCGTGGAGGCCGCCGAGGCCGGTGCCGCCGTCGTGCACATCCACGTCCGCGACCCCGAGACCGGCAAGCCCTCCCGCGAGCGGCACCTCTACCGGGAGGTGCTGGAGCGGATCAAGGAGACGGGTACCGACGTCGTCATCAACCTGACGGCCGGCATGGGCGGCGACCTCGTGCTCGACGCCGACCAGCCGCTGGAGAAGGGCGCGCTGGACGGCACCGACCTGGTGGGCGGTCTCGACCGGCTCCCCCACGTCGAGGACCTGCTGCCCGACATCTGCACCCTGGACTGCGGCTCCCTCAACTTCGGCGACCAGCTCTACATCTCGACCACCGAGATGCTGCGCAAGGGCGCGCGCCGTATCCAGGAGCTGGGCGTGCGGCCGGAGTTGGAGATCTTCGACACCGGGCAGCTGTGGTTCGCCAAGCAGCTGCTCGACGAGGGGCTGCTGGACGAGCCGACCCTCTTCCAGCTGTGCATGGGCATCCCGTGGGGCGCGCCCGCGGACCCGGGCGTGCTGCAGTCGATGGTCAACTTCCTGCCGTCCGGGGCGCAGTGGGCGTCCTTCGCGCTGGGCCGCATGCAGATGCCGTGGGTGGCGCAGTCGATCCTGCTCGGCGGCAACGTGCGGGTCGGCCTGGAGGACAACCTGTACCTGTCGCGGGGTGTGAAGGCGACGAACGCGCAGCTCGTCGAGCGTGCTGTGCAGATCACCGAGTCCCTCGGCGCACGCGTGGCCTCGCCCGACGAGGCACGCGAGCAGCTCAGGCTGAAGCCCCGCGCCTGACGCCGGCTCGCCCCCTCCCCCACCCCTCCCACCTCAGGAGCACCACCACATGACCACCCCTCCCACAGAGCCCACCGACGTCACCAAGGTCACCTGCATCGGCGCGGGCGTCATCGGCGGCGGCTGGGTCGCCCACTTCCTGGCGCGCGGCTACGACGTGACCGCGTGGGACCCGGCGCCCGACGCGCCGGAGAAGCTGCGCCGCCTGGTGGACGCCGCCTGGCCCGCGCTGACCCAGCTCGGCCTGGCCGAGGGCGCCTCCCGCGACCGGCTGACGATCGCCGGCACGCTCGAAGAAGCGTGCGCCGAGGCGCAGTTCGTACAGGAGAGCGCCCCGGAGAAGCTGGACCTCAAGCGGGATCTGCTCGCCCAGCTCGACGCGGCGACGCCCTCCGGAGTCGTCATCGCCTCGTCCACGTCGGGCTACCCCATGACGGACATGCAGACCGAGGCCGCCGACCCGAGCCGGCTGCTGGTCGGGCACCCGTTCAACCCGCCGTACCTGATTCCGCTGGTGGAGGTGGTGGGCGGCGAGCGCACCGCGGGTGAGGCCGTCGCGTGGGCCTCGCGGTTCTACGAGGTGGCGGGCAAGTCGGTGATCACGATGGACCGCGAGGTCCCCGGCTTCATCGCCAACCGCCTCCAGGAGGCGCTGTGGCGGGAGGCGCTGCACATGGTGGCCAACGGGGAGGCCACCGTGAAGGAGATCGACGACTCGATCACCGAGGGGCCCGGGCTGCGCTGGGCGTTCATGGGGCCGTGCCTGACCTTCGCGCTCGCGGGCGGCGAGGGCGGAATGGGCCACATGCTCGACCACTTCGGCCCTTCCCTGAAGTCGCCGTGGACCCGACTGGAGGCGCCTGAGCTGGACGTGGCGCTGCGCGACGCGATGGTGGAGGGCTGCGAGGTGGCGGCGGACGGCCGCACCATCGCGGACCTGGTCGCCGAGCGGGACCAAGGCGTCATCGACGTGCTGCGCGCGACCGGCCGGCTGCCGAAGGGTGGAGCGGAATGACGGGCCGCTCGCTGCCGCTGTTCCACCAGACGGTCCGCCCGGAGTGGATCGACTACAACGGCCATATGAGCGAGGCCTTCTACGTCCTGGTCTTCGGGCACGCGACGGACACGATGATGGACGCCGTCGGCCTGGACCCGGCGTACCGGCAGAGCACCGGCTGTTCGCTGTACACGGTCGAGGCGCACGTGCGGTACCTGAAGGAGGTGCCCGAGGGCACCCCGCTCGCCCTGCGGACGCGGATCCTCGGTGTGGACGGCAAGAAGCTGCGCTTCGCCCACGAGATGTACGCGGGGCACGAGAGGGACGCCGGTGAGGCAGCCGGCGGCCAGGGGTCCGGGCCGGAGCCCGGCCGGGACTCCGGCGCGGAAGTGGTCGCCACGATCGAGCTGTTCGCGCTGCACGTGGGCGCTCAGGGCAGCGCTCCGTTCCCCGAGCCGGTGCGCGAGCGGCTCACCGCGCTGCTGGAGGAGCCTCCCGCGTGGGCGGGGCGCGCCATCGGTCCGGTGCCGCGCACCGTGTGAAGCGCCGGAGGGTCGGAGGAGCCGGAGGGTCGGAGGAGCCGGCCGGTCGGAGGAGCCGGCGGGGCCGACAGGGTTGGCAGGGTCGGCGGGGACGCGACAGGTCCCCGCCGACCCCCTCCGACCAGGGCCCCTGGAGGGTGGCAGGCCCGACGCCGTGTTGACGTTCCGGGGGCGTCGATCCCACAATGACCTCCATGGTCGCGCACTCCTCTTCCCCGCTCGGACGCCTCGGCGTCCCGTGGCGGCGTGGGTGCGAGCGATCCGGTCTCTAGCTGGGGCCCGGCTCCACAGGTAAGTCACGGAGCCACGGCACCAGTCCGCCCGCGCGGCGATGTCCGCCCGCGCGGCGCTTCCACCCCGACCGGATCCTTCTGGAGGACCCTTTCATGAGCATCACCACCCCTGGTACCGCTACGCCCACGCCCGCTACTCTCCGTGACGCCCGTGTTCCGGAGGGCGGCCTCTACGAGGGCGTGCGCACGCTGCGGCCCTACCCCGAGGGCTGGCAGGAGCGCCCGTACGAGCTGATCGAGGTCGTTCCGCAGACGCGGGTCATCGGTGCGGAGATCCGCGGTGCCGACCTGACGCAGCCGCTGAGCCCGGCGCTGCGTGAGGAGCTGAACCGGGCGCTGCTGGAGTGGAAGGTCCTCTTCTTCCGCGGCGCGAATCTGGCGCCCGAGCAGCAGGCCGCCTTCGCCCGCCACTGGGGCGAGCTGGAGACCAACCCGCTGCTGGCGCGCGGCTCCAGCGACGAGATCGTCCGCTTCGAGAAGGCCGCCGACACCGCGGGGACGCGGCCGACGTACGAGAACGTCTGGCACACGGATGTCACCTTCCGCGAGCGTCCCGCCATGGGCGCGGTGCTCCAGCTGCGGGAGGTGCCGCCGATCGGCGGGCACACCATGTGGGCGGACATGGCCGCCGCGTACGACAACCTGTCGCCGCGGGTGAAGGAGCGGATCGACGGCGCGACGGCCATGCACGACTTCATCCCCGGTTTCGCGCGCTTCACCTCCGCCGAGCGGCTGGCCGAACTCCAGGACGAGTTCCCGCCGGTCGAGCACCCGGTGGTGCGGACGCACCCGGAGACCGGGCGGAAGATGCTGTTCGTGAACACCTCGTTCACCACGCACATCGTGGGCATGGACCGCGCGGAGAGCGACCGTCTGCTCGCTGAGCTGGTGCGCCAGGCGCACGTGCCCGAGTACCAGGTGCGGTTCGCCTGGCAGCCCGGCGACATCGCCTTCTGGGACAACCGCGCCACCCAGCACTACGCGCTGTTCGACTACATGGGGCACCGCCGCGTCGCCGAGCGCGTCGCCGTCGTCGGCGACCGCCCCTTCTGACCGGGCCCTTCCGCCTCCGGCAGCCCCTTGCCGGAGCACCCCTCCCACCGCCGATTTCCGGACGATCCCCCCTCCGCCCCGTGGCGCGGGCTCCTGAGGCGTCAGTACCGTCGGGAGAGCCGGCCTCACGCTCCGGCGCACAGCGGAGTTGGGAGAAGGCCATGGAGTCGTTCCGTGCGGCGTCGGCTGGTGGGCGGGGCGCAAGGCGGCCACGCCCGGCACGGCACCGTGGCCGCACCGCGGCCGGCGCGGTGGTGTCCGCGCTGGCCGCGGTGGCCCTGACGGCCCTGACGGGCGCGGCACCGGCGTCGGGAACCGAACAGACGGCCGCACAGGGGGCCGTGCAGGGAACCGCCCAGGGGGGCGTGCAGGAGCCCGCCCCCCTGGGGGCCGGACCGGACACCAAGGCCGCGGTCCGGACGGCGGCGCCGTCCGGACGCGGTGGCGGTCCCGGCACCGTGCTGAGCGCGGAGCCGACCAGCTTCCAGTACTGGCCCGGCGTTCCCACCGACACCTCCGCCTGGAAGATCACCTACCGTTCCACCAGCGCGGACGGCCGGCCCAACGCGGTCTCCGGCACCGTCCTCGTGCCGCACGACGGCAGGAGCGGCCCGCGCCCCCTCATCACGTACGCCGTGGGCACCGTCGGCATGGGCGACCAGTGCGCGCCCTCGTCCGGCTTTCCCGACGGGACGACCACCGAGGCGCCGCTCATCAACGCGGCGCTCGTGCGCGGGTACGCGGTGGCCGTCACCGACTACGAGGGGCTCGGCACCCCCGGCGACCACACCTACACCGTGGCCCGCGCCGAGGCCACCGCCGTACTGGACGCCGCACGGGCCGCCCAGCGGCTGCCCGGAGCACGGGAGCGCGGCGTCGGGCCGCGCTCGCCGGTCGGCATCATGGGCTACTCCCAGGGCGGGCAGGCCAGCGCGAAGGCCGCCGAGATCGCCGCCTGGTACGCGCCCGGACTCGACGTCAGGGGCACGGCCAGCGGTGGTGTCCCCGCCGACCTGACCCAGGTGGCCGAGGCCAGTGACGGCGGGGACAACGCCGGGTTCGTCCTGATGTCGGCGATCGGCCACGACGCGGCCTTCCCCGGGCTGCATCTGGAGAAGTACCTCAACGCGGAGGGCCGACGGCTGACCGAGTCGGCCCGCGACGCCTGCGCGAGCGAGATCCTCCGGGCGGCCGAGGGCAGGCGCATCGACGACCTGACCGTGACGAACCCGCTCCGGCGTCCGGACTGGCGGTTCAGGATCGCCGCCGACACGCTCGGCAGGCGGGCCCCGGCCGCACCCACCTTCGTCTACCACGGTGAGGCCGACGAGGTCGTCCCGTACGCCCAGGGCCAGGGGCTGCGCGCCGACTGGTGCGCCAGGGGCAACGCCGTCAGTTTCCGGTCGTTCCCCGGCTCGAACCACGTGGGCACGGCCGTCGCGGGCAACGGCCCGGCGCTCGCCTGGCTCGGTGACCGCTTCGCGGGCGAGCCCGCACCGGACGACTGCCCCGCGTAGGGATCACACCGGACCACTCCCCCGCGCAGGCGTCACGCGTGACCACTCCCCCCGCGCAGGCGCCACACCGGGCCACTCCCCCGCGCAGGGATCACGCCGGACCACTGCCCCGCGTGGGCGTCCGGGCGGACGGGCCGGCCAGGGCCCGGCCGCCTCGGCTCACTCCACCGTCAGCAGCGTCTTGCCCAGGACCTCGCGGGCCTCGATCGCGGCGTGCGCCCTGGCCGCGTCCACCAGCGGGACCGTCTGGCCGACGACGGGCGCAAGACGTCCCGCGGCGGTCTCGAAGAGCGCGCGGTCCAGCAGCGGTTTCGCCTCGGCGGGGGAGAGCTGCACCTGCTCGATACCGGCCAGGCTCACGCCGCGTGCGGCGGCTGCTTCCCGGGGGAGCTCGGCGAAGCCGCCACCGGGTGCGCCGTGCGCGGAGAAGCGGCCACCGTGCGCGGTCAGCGCGAACGCCTCGCGGCCCGGCGTGCCGCCCGCGCCGTCGAAGACGACGTCGACGCCGCGCCCGCCGACCACGGCGCGCACCTTCTCGACCCATCCCGCTTCGGTGTAGTCGAGCGCCATGTGAGCCCCCAGCTCCTCGCGGGCGAGCGCCAGTTTCCGCTCGCCGCGCGCCGCGGCCACCACGCGCGCCCCGGCCGCACGTGCCAGCTGCACCAGCAGGGACCCGAGGCCGCCGGCCGCCGCCAGCACGAGCACCCAGGCGCCGGGCCGCAGGGCGCCCTCGCTGACGGCGTTGTCGAAGAGGCGTACGGCGGTGGGGCCGTCGTGTGCGAGCGCGGTGGCCGCTTGCAGGGTCGCGCCGGGCGGCAGGGCGCTCACCGTCTCGACGCGCGCGAGCGCCCGCTGCGCGTATCCGCCGCCGGGCGCGGCACCGTCGGAAAGAACGGTCTTGGCGACGACCTGCCTGCCCAGCCACGCGTGGTCCACGTCGGGCCCGACGGCGGTGATCCGGCCGCCGACCGCGCCGCCGGGGACGTAGGGCAGCGGCGGGGTGAAGAAGGCCTCGCCGCGCCGCACCTGGGTCTCCAGGAAGAGCACGTCGGCGTAGGCCACGTCGATGACGGCCTGCCCTGGGCCTGCTACGGGGTCGGGCAGTTCGACGGCCCGGAGGACGTCGGGTCCGCCGAACCGCTCCAGTTGGATACCGCGCATCGTGACCAACCTCTTCCCGTTCCCGCTTCGCGCGCTCCGCGCGCTGTGGCCGTGCCCTCGCGGGTTCTGTGCGAGGGGCCGAACGGGAAGAAGTCTTCAACTTCAACTGAGGTTCATGTCAATCGGCGGGCAGCGATGTCAATCCGCCGCCGGCGTCCGCACCTCGTCGCGGATGCCGTCGACGCGGTCCGCCCACTTCTGCAGGTCCACGTCCTGGGGATCGACCGAGTAGGTGTCCAGGCTGTCGTTGGCGATGTACGCGGCTGTTCCGGGATCACTCCAGGCGCACACGGGTATCGTCAGCTTCCTGCCCTGCTGCGTCTTGACCAGGACCTCGCAGGTCAGCGGGTCGCCGGACCCGGTGGGGGTGAAGTCGCGGCGCTTGACGGCCACGTCCATGGCCGAGCCGGACTCCATGCCGTCCATCATCTGGTTCTTCGACAGCTCCGGGTTGCCGTAGTCCTCGCCGCTGGCGGCGCCGTAGAGCAGGCGCGAGGTGCCGGCGGCGTCGGCGTAGGAGCCCAGGTGGGCCTCCTCCCCCGGGTTTCCGGTGTCGACCGAGTCGCTGAGGTCGTCCTTCAGCTTGTACGAGCCGCCGTCCAACGTCTTGGGGAACTCCAGTTCGTACCGGGTCTCCGATTCGCTCGGGCTCGGCGTCGGCTCCTCGGTGTCCTCCGACGGTTCGGTGTCGTCGGCCGGCGCCTCGGAGTGCTGCGGCTTCGCCTTGTCCCCCTTGTCGTCGTCATCGCCGCCGGAGACGGCCAGCAGCGTCCCGGCGACCGCGATTGCCACGGCGAGCACCCCGCCCACCACAAGGGCGACGACCTTGTTGCTCCTGTTCGGCGGCGGACCGGGCGGCGGACCCCCGTACGGGCCGACCGGGCCCGCGGGGCCCGTTGCGCCCGGGTAACCGGGCTGCCCGAACGCGCCGGGGGCGCCCGGCTGGCCATAGCCACCGCCGGACTGGCCATAGCCACCGCCGGACTGGCCATAGCCGCCGCCGGACTGGCCGTAGCTCCCGGACTGGCCGAAGCCGCCACCGGGCTGGCCGAAGCCGCCGCCCGGAGGTGGCCCGAAACCGCCTCCGGACGAGGGCTGCTGCGGTTGCTGCGGTTGCTGTGGTTGCTGCGGCTGCTGGCCGGGGGGCTGGCTCGGCGGCGGCTGCGGGGGTGTCGTCATCCCGTTCCTCCCGACGCGAGGGAGGCGTACCAAGCCCATCCCCCGACTCGTTCTCCCTGGTACTCACCTCACGGTACCGCCGTCTCGCCGGGAGGTGACCGACGGGTGGCCCGTTGTGCGGCCTTCCGGCGCCGCGGGCACCGCCCTCAGCTGCCGTACAGCCGGTCGATCTGCTCCGCGTAGTCCCGGACGATGGCCGCCCGGCGCAGCTTCATCGACGGCGTCAGATGCCCGCCCTCCTCCGTGAAGTCCCGCGGCAGCACGACGAACCTGCGGATCGACTCGGCGCGCGAGACCTGCGAGTTGGCCTCGTCGACCGCCTGCTGGAGGTTGCGCAGCAGGTCCTCGTCGGCCACCAGGTCCGCCGGGGACAGGTGTTCCTTCTTGTGCATCCGCTGCCAGTGCGCGAGCCCGTCGGGCTCCAGCGTCACCAGCGCCGCCACGTACGGGCGGTTGTCGCCGACCACCAGACACTGGCTGACCAGCGGGTGGGCGCGCAACCAGTCCTCCAGCGGCGCGGGCGCCAGGTTCTTGCCGCCCGAGGTGATGATGAGGTCCTTCTTCCGCCCCGTGATGCTCAGGTACCCCTCCGAGTCCAGCGCCCCCAGGTCGCCGGTGGGCATCCAGCCGTCGGCGTCCGCGTGCGGGACGGCGCCCTCGGTGTCCGCGTCCCAGTAGCCGCGGAAGACGTGCTCCCCCTTGACCAGCACCTCGCCGTCGTCCGCGATCCGCAGCGACGTGCCGGGGAGGGGCCAGCCCACCGTGCCCAAACGTGGCTTGAGCGGCGGTGTGGCCGTCGTCGCCGCCGTCGTCTCGGTCAGCCCGTACCCCTCGTAGATCGTCACGCCCGCGCCCTCGAAGAACGCGGCCAGCCGGTGGCCCAGCGGGGAGCCGCCGCAGATCACGTAGCGGCAGCGCCCGCCGAGCGCGGCCCGTATCCGCCGGTAGATCAACGCGTCGTACAGCCCGCGCGCCGCCCGCAGCCCGACCCCGGGACCGCCGCCGAACCCGTGCTCCTGCGCCTCGATTGCCTCCCCGTACCGCTGCGCGATCCGCGCCCCCCGGTCGAAGGAGGAGGCCCGGCCCATCTTCTCCGCCGTCGCCCGCCCGGTGTTGTAGACCTTCTCCAGCACGTACGGGATGCCCAGCAGGAACGTCGGGCGGAACCCGGCCAGGTCGGCCAGCAGGTCGTCCGTCTTGATGCTCGGCGCGTGCCCGAGCCGCACCCGCGCGCGCAGGCAGCCGATCGCCACCATCCTGCCGAACACGTGCGACAGCGGCAGGAACAGCAGTGTCGAGGGCTCCTGCGACGTCACCGACTTGAAGACCGGATGCAGCAGCTCGATGGCGTTGTCCACCTCGGCGAAGAAGTTCCCGTGGGTGAGCACACAGCCCTTCGGGGGCCCTGTGGTGCCCGAGGTGTAGATCAGCGTCGCCACCGACTGCGGGGTCAGGTTGGCGCGGCGCTCGGCCACCAGCGCGTCGGGCACCTGGCGCCCCGCGTCCACCACATGGGAGACCGCGCCCGAACTGAACTGCCACAGGTGTTCCAGCGCGGGCAGGTTGCCGCGCTCCGCGCTCAGCAGACGCGTCTGCTCGACGTCCTCCACGAAACAGGCGCGGACCCGCGCGTCCTGGAGGATGTGCCGGGCCTGCGAGGCCGACGACGTCGGGTACACAGGCACCGTGATCAGGCCCGCCGCCCACGCGGCGAAGTCCGTCAGCGTCCACTCGTAGGTGGTGCGGGCCATGATGGCGACCCGGTCGCCCGGCTGGAGCCCCAGTGCGACGAGGCCCTTGGCCATCGCCAGGACCTCGCCGGCGAACTCGCGGGCCGACATCTCGTACCAGGAGCCGTCGGGGCTCTTGCGGCTGAGCGCCGGCTCCTCGGGGGCCTCGGCGGCGTTGGTGAACGGGATGTCGGCGAGCGAGCCGGTGGTCACCCTCGGCGCCAGCGGCGGCACCGAGACCTCGCGGACGCGGTCGGCCACGACGGTGGTGCGGGGCGGCGTGAGGGCGGGTGGCTGCGACATGGTGCGGCTCCTTGATGGTCGGTGGGTGGGACCCCCGGCCCCGCCCTTTCACCGTCTCTCGGGCTCCGCCCTTCCCCGGGCCCTGGAATCAGCCCCGGGCCCTGGAATCAGCCCCGAGCCCTGGAATCAGCACCCAGGGCCTGGAATCAGCCCCCTCCCAGCCTTCGGCCGGGAGGTGCCCCGGGCGTTTGCAGACGAGCGAAGCGACTCCCGTGGCGTGGGGGCGGAGGCCCCCAAGGAAACGGTGGAAGGGCGGGATCGGGGACAAAGTGCCTACGCGCGCTCCAGTACGGCGGTCACCCCCAACCCTCCGGCCGCACACACGGAGATGAGCCCCTTCGCCCCGGCGGGGGCGTCCCGCTGGGCGAGCAGCGCGGCGCCGGTCGCCACGATCCGCGCCCCGGTCGCCGCGAACGGATGCCCGGTGGCGAGCGAGGAGCCGGCGACGTTGAGCCGTTCACGGTCGAGGGGCGCCAACCCCGCCTTCTCCCACGCGGCGAGCGTCGCGAGCACCTGCGAGGCGAACGCTTCGTGCATCTCGACCAGTTCGAAGTCCTCGGTGCCCAGGCCGAGCCGCTCCAGCATGCGGGGCACGGCGACGGCGGGCGCCATGAGCAGCCCGTCGCCTGCGTCTTCGCCGCCGACGAAGTCGACGGCGGCCGTCTCGTAGGCGGACAGATAGGCGAGTGGCCGCAGTCCGCGCTCGGCGGCCCACTCCTCGCTCGCCAGCAGCACGGTGGCGGCGCCGTCGGTCAGCGGCGTGGAGTTGCCCGCGGTCATGGTCGCCTCCGCCGCGCCGCTCCCGCCGTCCGTACCGGCGTCCAGGCCGAAGACGGGTGTGAGCGCTGCGAGTTTCTCCGGCGTCGTGCCGGGCCGCAGGTTCTGGTCCCGGGCGAGCCCGTTGAAGGGCACGACGAGGTCGTGGAGCAGGCCGGTGTCGTAGGCGGTGGCCAGCCGCTGGTGGCTGGTGGCGGCGAGGACATCCTGCTCGTGGCGGCCGATGCCCCACGCGCGTGCGGTACGGGCGGCGTGCTCACCCATGGACAGCCCGGTGCGGGGCTCGGCGTTGCGCGGGATGTCCGGCACCAGGTGGCGGGGCCTGACGCGGGCGAGCGCGCGGGCCCGCTCCTTGAGCGTTTTCGCGCGCCGGGTGGCGAGCAGGATGCGCCGCAGTTGGTCGTTCACGCCGAGCGGGGCGTCGCTGGCGGTGTCGGCGCCGCCGGCGATGCCCGCCTCGGTCTGGCCGAGGGCGATCTTGTTGGCGACGGCGATGACGGCCTGGAGGCCGGTGCCGCAGGCCTGTTGGATGTCGTAGGCGGGGGTGCGGGCATCGAGCGCGGAGCCGAGGACGGTCTCGCGCGCGAGGTTGAAGTCGCGGCTGTGCTTGAGGACGGCGCCGGCGACGAACTCGTCGACCGCGCGCTCGCCGTGCAGCCCATGGCGCTCGACGAGCCCGTCGAGGGCCGCGGTGAGCATGTCCTGGTTCGAACAGGTGGCGTAGGGGCCGTCCGAGCGTGCGAAGGGGATACGGCTGCCGCCGATGACGGCGACGCGGCGCGGACGGTCCGCGCTGATGAGGCCGGTGGAACTCATCCTCGACCAAACTCCTGACCTGAAAGTAACCTTACTCGGAAGTAAATTTACGCGAGCCGGAGGAGTTGGGGAATGGCCGATCGCTACCTTCGTTGGACGCACACAGGACCGGGCCGTTTCCTCACACGCCGGCTCGGCCTCCCCCGTCCCGAAGTACTGCACCGCTGGAGCGCGGAGCGTCCCACGCTGGAGGGCGGCCCGCTGCTGCACCTGAGCGCCACCGCCACGGGAGGCTGCGACGAGAAGGAGCTGCGAGAGGCGCTGGAGGGCTGCGGCCTGCCCGTCGTACGCGAGCGTACGGACGGGGAAGGACGCGTCGCCGCCGTACTCGTCGACGCTACGGCCCTCGGCACGGTGGCGGAACTCTCGGGCGTGCACGCGTCGCTGCACCCGCTGCTGCGCCGGCTCGCGCCGTGCGGGCGCGTGGTGCTGCTCGGAGCCCGTCCGGCGCCGGACGACCACCACCAGGCCGCCGCACAGCAGGCGTTGGAGGGCTTCGTCCGCTCGCTCGGCAAGGAGCTGGGGCGGGGCCGCACGGCGAACCTGGTCCGCCTGGCACCGCCGGCCGGCGCGGAGTCCGCGGCCTCGACACTGCGCTTCCTCCTCTCGCCCCGGTCCGCCTTCGTGAGCGGCCAGGTGATCGAGGTGGCGGCGGACGGAACCGTGCCGGACCCCTCGGACGGCAGCCCCGCCGGAAGCGGCGAAGGAAGCGGACGCGTGCGCGGAAGCGGCACCGGCACCGGCACCGGCGAGGGGCGGCGCGTCGCCCTGGTGACGGGCGCGGCCCGTGGCATCGGCGAGCAGATCGCAGGCCGGCTGGCACGCGAGGGCGCCCACGTGTTCTGTCTCGACGTGGAGCAGGCCGCAGCCGACCTCACCCGCGTCGCGGACCGGCTCGGCGGCACGGCGCTGCCCCTGGACATCACCGCCGGCGACGCGGGAGCCCGCATCGTCGAGGCGCTGCCCGACGGCCGCCTCGACGTCCTCGTCCACAACGCGGGCATCACCCGCGACCGCAGGCTCGTCAACATGGCCGCCGACCGGTGGGCCGACGTGCTGGACGTCAACCTGGCGAGCGTGCTGCGCACCACCGACCACCTGCTGGCCGCGGGCGCGCTGCGCGGCTCACGCGTGGTCGCCACCGCCTCGATCGCGGGCATCGCGGGCAACGTGGGACAGACCAACTACGCGGCCAGCAAGGCAGGCGTCATCGGCTTCGTGAGGGCGCTCGCGCCGCGGGCGAGGGCGGAGCACGCCACGACGGTCAACGCCGTGGCGCCCGGGTTCATCGAGACGCGGATGACGGCCGCCGTGCCGTTCGTCATCCGGGAGGCGGGGCGCCGCATGAACTCCCTCTCCCAGGGCGGGCAGCCCCTCGACGTGGCCGAGACCGTGGCCTGGCTCGCCGAGCCCGCCAGCCACGCGGTCAACGGCCAGACGGTCCGCGTCTGCGGCCAGTCCCTGCTCGGCGCCTGAGACGCCCGCCCACCACGCCCACGGAGCCCTGATGCCGACACCACTGGCCCTGCACCTGCTCAAGGGAGCCCTCACCTCGCCCACCAAGCGGGGCCCCTACGCCGCAGCCCGCCTGCCGCAGGCCACACTCGCCCTCCCGCCCGCCGTCCCCGACCCCGCGCACGTGCGCCGCTACGCGCAGGTGTGCGGCCACGACCCGCGTGCGGACACGCTCCCGCCCGCGTACCCGCACGTCATGGCGTTCCCTCTGGCCACCCGGCTGATGGCACGCCGGGACTTCCCCTTCCCCCTCCTCGGACTGGTGCACACCCGCATCGAGCTGACGCGGCATCGGCCGCTCGCCCGCACGGACGGGATCGGGCTGACCGTCCACACCGAGGGCCTGGCCGCGCACCGCAGGGGGACCACGTTCGACGTGGTCACGCGGGCGGAGAGCGGCGGGGAGGTCGTGTGGGACTCCCGCAGCACCTACCTGTGCAGGCACCACCGCACCGCGGACTCCGAGACCCACGAGAGCGCGCGGACACCCGCCGCCGAGCCTCTGCCCGCCACGCGGACCTGGAGCCTGCCCGCCGGACTCGGCCGCCGCTACGCCGCGGTCTCGGGCGACCGCAACCCCCTCCACGTTCACCCCGAAGTCGGTGGCGATGCCACCCAGCCCGTTCGCGTACCCCTGGCCGACCGCGCGGACCTTCCAGGCCTCGTTCCTGCGGTAGAGCTCCACCACCAGCAGTGCCGTCTCGGAGCCGAGCTGCGGCGGGGTGAAGGTGGCGAGCACGGAGCCACTCGCGGCGTCGCGGACCGTGGCGGTGGGCTCCGTGCCCGCGAAGGTGGCGCCCGCGTCGACGCTCGCGGTGACGACGACCTTGTCGATCTCGGCGGGGACGGCGCCGGTCTCCACCGTGATGGTGTCGGCGGCGCCGCTGCTGTGGGTCACGCCGGGCGCGGTCGGCTGGTTGTAGAAGACGAAGTCCTCGTCCGAACGCACCTTGCCCTGGGGGCTCAGCAACAGTGCCGAGACGTCGAGCTTCGTGGGTGCGGTCACGTCCACCGCCACGCGCTGCGCGGTCAGCGGAAGATTGGCGCCGGGAGTCATTGCGGTCATGCCGAAGGTAACGACCGGCCCCGCTTTGCGGTTCCTTTGCCGAGGACCCGTTCTGATCCGCCCACGGGTGCGGGACGGCGCGGGGCGTACAGTGGAGCTCCGGTAGACCGGGCGGTCTACCGAGGCCGGGACGCACAGCGGACGGGACCGGTTCGATCCGGGAAGGGAGCCGTGGGGCAGTGGGGACGGGTACGGCCGAGGCGGGGGAGCTGACCCCGGGGGCGCGCAAGGTGCTGGAAGCCGCGAGCACGCTCTTCTACGAGCGGGGCATCACCGCTGTCGGCGTCGATCTGATCGCCAAAGAGGCGGGGACCACCAAGAAGACCCTCTACGACCGGTTCGGCGGCAAGGACGCGCTGATCGCCGCGTATCTGCGCGAGCGCGACCGGCGCTGGCGGTCCTGGCTCACGGGATGGCTGGAGGAGCACGCCGCTCAAGCGGGGCCGCGGGCCAGGCTGCTGGCGACCTTCGACGCGCTCGCCGAGTGGACGCGGAGCCACAACCCGCGCGGCTGCGGCTTCGTCAACGCCGCGGCGGAGCTGCCCGATCCGGCGCACCCGGGCCGCCGGATCATCACCGACCAGAAGCTGTGGCTGCGCGGCTGCCTGTACGAGCTGGCGGTCGCGGCGGGCGCGGCCGACCCCGGCAGGCTGGCCGACGAGCTGACGCTGCTGCACGAGGGCGCGACGGTGCTGTGCGGTCTCGCGTTCGTCGACGACCCGGTGACCCGCGCCCGCGCCCTGGCCGAGCAGGCCCTCGACCACGCGGGCGCGACGCGCTGGCAGCGGCCCTGAGGCCTGCGGTACAGCGCCTCTCGGTGCACGGCCCGCTGGGAAAAGCCCTAGCTCCGCCGCGCGACCAGTTGCAGGCGCGTGGCCTGGTGGCCGCCCAGGGTCGGCGCCGTGCCGGTGCGCTCCTCGGTGAGCCCGAAGCCGCTGTCCGCCAGCAGGGCGCGCAGGTGTTCGGGGGTGTGGTGCCTGAAGAGGCCTCCCTCGGGGGTGGTGAAGGTTCCGTACGGGGCGTGCGGTGTCGCCTTGCTGTGCTGCTCGTAGCGGGCGACGTTGCGCGCGTCGCGTTGAAGGGGGACCTCACTCACGTACAACGTGCCGCCGGGGCGCACCACGCGGGCCAGCTCGGCCATGACCGCGCGCTGGGCCCGGTCGTCCGGCACACAGTTGAGGACGGCGAACAGCAGCGCGGCGTCGTAGGAGCCGTCCGCGTCGGGCAGCGGCAGCCGGGACTGGTGGCGCAGCGCCAGGTCCGGGCGCTCCCGCAGTCCGCGCTCGATCATGGCGCGGGAGGGGTCGACGCCCAGCACGTGCGGATACCCCAGCTCGGCCAGGCGCGCCGTCAGCCGCCCGTAGCCGCAGCCGTAGTCGAGGACACGTCCTTCGCGGGGGATGTGGGCGGCCAGCAGGCCGGGGTCGAGGGCGTGTGTGAACGTCTTCGTCGCGCCGTCGGCTTCCCAGAACCCGTGCACCGCGGGGTGAACACCAGCCATGGGCAGACGGTACCGCCGCGGCCCCGGGCCGAGGTGCGTGGCGGGAGGCGCGGGCGCAACCTGGAGGGTATGAGTGCGGTCCTCGTCGTCCATCCGCCCTCCCCCGCCGGCGGTCGCCAGGTGAGTGCGCGCGGCGAGACACTGGGCACCGCCTACGGGCTGACCGACTTGATCGAATATCTGCGCCGTGCCGGACTCGATGTCGCTACCGTCGACCTGTACGACGATGCGATCATCGAGTGGCAGGGCGGCAACCACCTGGTCTGGGGCCGCGAGCCGGAATGATCACCGCTCGGCGGGGACGGAACCCGCGGGGGCGGTGTGTGGGGACCCCCCCCCCCCCCCCCCCCCCCCCCCCCCCCCCCCCCCCCCCCCCCCCCCCCCCCCCCCCCCCCCCCCCCTACGGGCTGACCGACTTGATCGAATATCTGCGCCGTGCCGGACTCGATGT